>NZ_CP111056.1 GCF_026250525.1 Chondrinema litorale | reverse complement strand
CCGCCCAAATGTTTGGGGTTGACACCAAATTGCTGCAAGGTTTTCCAGGCTGCCTTGAACAAGCTGCCGTACACGATTTTTCCATGACTTAAGGCAAGGTGGCCGAACTCGCTGGGTAGTGTAAAAACCAGATGAAAGTAGGGCACATTTAATAGCTCGCTTTCACGTGCCCTGATCCATTGCTCACGTTTGTGGCCTTGGCACGTAGGACAATGACGATTACGACAGCTATTGTAGCTAATGTGCAGCTTGTTACAATGATCACATTGGTCGATATGCCCACCCATTGCTGGAGTACGACACCTTCTGATAGCTTGTAGTGTACGATAATGCCACGAGGTTAAACTCAGTGCTTTGAGTTGCTGTTGTTCTATTTCCAAGACCTGCGCAACTGTATGTGTGGGCCGCATTAGGCGTAAAGCTTATCGAGAGGGCTGAACTTGGCTTTACTGGGCAGATTGGCCACATGCAAATAGGTCAAGGTCATCTCTATGTGGGCATGGCCTAACAGCTCTTTCAGGCTAACAAGATCGATCCCGTATTCTAGCAGGTGTGTAGCGAAACTGTGGCGCAACATGTGGGCGGTCACCTTTTTGTTACAGCCTATTTTACTCCTGTTCTCTTTGATTATCCATCGTATGCCGTTGGTGGTAAGCCCACGAGGATTACCGTCTTTAGTGACTTGGCTGTTGAATAAATAGAGGTATGGGTTTTCTGTTTCGATGTACTTTTTTAGCCCCCGGACCAGGTGTACGCTCAATGGCACATAGCGGTCTACTTTCCCTTTTTTCTTGGCAATGAAAACAGTCCTACGATCAAAGTCGATATCACTCAACTTAAGGTCACAGAGCTCATAGCTGCGTAATCCGCAACCGTATAGGATACCCAAGATCAATCGGTGCTTGAGGTATTTGGGTGCTTTTAGCAGGCGCTTTACTTCCTGTTGACTGAGCACTGTGGGCAGTTTTTGGTCGCGTTTGATTTGTGGCAAGACCACACGCTTGGCTTCCATGCCCATTACTTTATAAGCTGCTCGTAGACCAAAAATAGTGTGTTTAAAGAAACTTTCAGAAGGTGTAAGATGCTGTTTCTGGCAGAAATAGAGGTAGTCTTCTATGTTCTCTACCGAGAGCGTTTCAGGGCTTTGCTTGTAATGCAAGGCCAGATGTGCCAAGCACCGGAGGTAGTTGTTCAGTGTGCTCGGAGCTTTACCATTGATAGAAAAGCTTTGCGTCAACTTGTTTTGAAGGTTACTAAATCCCTTGACTTGAGCAGAGGCTTGCTCGGCCAGAGTAGCAGTTTTTTTTTGAACATGATCAAATAGATTTAAAGTTTAGCTTAAGCTAATAAAATCTATTAGTTTTAACGGAAGAAGGATAGCTTCCGACCATAGGGAGGATTCGTTCAACAAGGCCTATACGCAATGCTCTTCGGAATACTGCACATAGCCAGAACGTTGGCAATCATTGAAACTAAACCCAAAGAATTGTAGTCAATAAAAAATGAATATTGAGAAAATCTTAAATGAAATTGGAGAAACTTATTCACCAATATCCAATGAATGCCAGCGGGAATTAATTGCCAATTCAAAAATTAGTACTTTTAAAAAAGGTGAAATTGTAGTTCGTGAAGGACAATTTTCTAAAAAAGGATATCTAATTGTACAAGGTTGCTCTAGAGCCTATTATCTAAAAGATGGAAAGGACATTTCTGACTGGTTTACTTTTGAAAATCAGATTATGGCTTCAATAGTGAGTTTTTTCAGCAAAGAACCAAGTCCTCATTATGTTGAGTTTATTGAAGATTCAACAGCTATAGAGTTTTCAAAAGATACTGTTGATACGCTCACTAATAAATATCACGATTTTGAACGCTTTATAAGCAAAGTGGTGACCGAAACTATGCTAGGTTTGTGCGAAAGACTATATACCATTCAGTTCAACAAAGCGGAGGAACGATACAAGCACCTATTAACCATTTATCCTGACATAACAAACAGAATTCCGCTCACTCATATTGCTTCTTATTTGGGCATTACGCTTGAAACTTTGAGTAGAATAAGAAACCCTAAAAACCGAATTTGATTTATATCAAATGATACCACTTCCATTAGTTTGACCTTTGTAATAAACAATTACAAATGGAAGAACGATATACACAACTAAAATCAATTTGGGGAAAATGGTGGGAACCTATTAGAAAATACTTTTATCCTGCTTGGCTCATCTACGAAACCACCGTTCGCTTTTACGAGTATTCAGAAGCTACCTATCTTTTTTTCATCACAGAAAATTATATCGGTGAACTTGGCTCACAAAGCTTAGCTATGTTTTGTAGCATTGCCACTTTTGTAATTTGCAGCTTCTTTTTAACCCTTCCTGCTTGTTTTATCTTCTATAAATTCTTCAAATTAGAAAATTTATCAGGAACACAATTTGAATCAAAAATCAAAAAATTTTTCTAAAGTAGATGAAGAAAATACTCATTATAAATGTATCCACCCCATCAAGTAGCACATGCTAAAAATAAGAGGATTTATTAGCTCGTGGATTTCCAGTTTTGTGGTAGCAACTCATTTATTTTGTTGATTGGATGCTCTGGAAGTCTTTCAAATATATCTTGCAGATATTCGTATGGATTGATTTGGTGTAATTTACAACTGCCTAATATGCTGTACATCATAGCTGCTCTTTGTGCTGCTTCATGTGATCCAGCAAACAAATAGTTCTTTCTGCCAATAGCCACTGGTCGAATATTATTTTCAATCAGGTTGTTACGGTTGCCGCGCAATCTATTTCTAACCTGCCATCATTAAGATATACATACAGTTTATTGTATCTCTCTGCCAAGTAATGCATGGCTTTACCTATGCTAGATTTCGGCAATACTTTAGGATACTCAGCTACAATCCATTGCCCCAACAAATCCATGATTGGACGAGATTTTTCTTGCCTAAGTTCATATCGTTGCAAGGCATCTAGCTCGTTGTCTCTTGCCTCACGTTCAATAGCATACAATTGCTGGAATAATAGCAAGGCATGTTTGGCTCTGGATTCATCGTTATCCAAAGCTTTTTCAAAGTATCTGCGTACGTGTGCCATACATCCAACAAGGATGATGTTCATCCCTTCTTCTTCAAGGAGCTGATCATAAACTTTGTATCCATCTGTTTGGATATAGCCTTCATAACCTTGTAGCATATTGACAGGGCCTTCTCTAGATCTGCCTTTTTGGTAATCAAACAAAACAACCTGTTGCTCTGGAGAATAATAAGTCCAATAGTAACCACGATGAGTCTTTCCTTTTTTGGTATCATCTAACACCTTAATTGGGCTTTCATCAACTTGCAGGTAATTATTATTCAATACCTCAAACCTCAATGCCTCATATAAAGGGTCTAGTAACTGGCAAGCTGGCTTTAACCAGTTACCTAAAGTACTAGGAGCAATCTTTATCCCTAACTGGTTAAACCTTTTTTGTTGTCTGTAAAAAGGTAGATGGCGCACTGCAAGTGATGGCAAAATTTATCCACCAGAATATGGGCTAATAATCCAGGTCCTGGGATACCTCCGTCGTGGAACGATTTCAATTGGTCTGGCTGGTAGGTTGGCTACATAAAATTCTTCTTCTTTACTCACATAACGAGGTCTGATGTAGCGACGAACAAACAACTTAGCTGGTGTCATGTCTAACTCCTCAGTAATTTCTTCTCCGATCTTACGCATGTGAGTGGTATCCACTTCAGGCTCCAATACTACCTCTTTGCGAGGTAGATGTGCTGGTAACACTTGACGAGATGAGCCTTGTGGCTGCTTTTCGCCAATAGTAGCCCTTTGATAGCTAATGGTTTGTTTTACTTTAGCAGGTGTTTCAGCTGGAATATCTTCATCTAAAGGTAAAGTGAGTTGCTTGCTATTGGTATCACTAGGAATGAACCTTTCTCGTTTACTACCATATATCAATCGCTTCAATTCTGATAGCTCAGCTTTAAGTGATTCAACCTGCTCCAAGAGTTGTTTTTTCTCTTCTATCAATGCAGCATTTTGCTCTAATAAAGTAGTATCTCCTGTTCCTGTCATAACTCTAAAATACTACTCAACAGTCAGTTAGACAATGATTTCAGCAACTATTCAAGTGGTTTTTCATAGCGTTTTCTGCGTCTTGTAACTGACACTTCCAAGCCATCAAGTAGCAAAGAAAATTCACTATAACTCAGGTAAATAGAAGAGGATTTACCTGTTAGTAATTTAAACGTACCGGACTCAAGCCGTTTATAATAGAGAATAAAACCACTGGGTTCCCAAACTAGAATCTTCAGTCGATCAAGCCGTTTTCCCAAGAATATAAAGGCATCTCCAGAATAGATTTTTTGTCCCATATAGTTTTCTACCAAACCACTCAATCCATCGAAGCCCTTGCGCATATCCGCCGGTTGATCACACAGAAAGAAACGTTGTTGGGAATTTAATCCGAACATAGCTTCAATACTTGGTGTAAATAAGTAGGTGATACAGCTTGAGAAAAACGGAGGATGATGCCATTGGGGAATTCTATTTCTACGCCTTGAAGCATTGGCTTTTCATAGTTTACAGCAATAAACTTTGTTGATTTTTCTTTTGGAGCTGATTCAGACCTTAGCTTTCTGTAACGAGACACCCAGTAGGGTAAGATATGAAGTGGTAAATTATGTTGTAGACTATATGCTTTTTGATTCAATCCGCTAGACAACCAGTCTTCAACTACTGGAAACATTTCTTTGGAAGTGTACATAATTACTTTTTCAGCTAAGTAAAGCAATTACCATCTAATGTAATAGGCTGGTTTATGGGAGGGATACATATATCTCTTTTATATGTTTTTTGAGCACGTCTTTTTTACTCTCTATATTTCCCTTGGCAAGTTTTCTACGTCTCCAGGAATAATAGGAATTCTTGCTTACATTCAAACACTTGTATATCGACCAAGCCACCCTGCTCCCAACGGGGAAAAACTCACAGTTCCCTGCAATGAAATCATACTTTTTCCGCCGACATACCATAAAAAATATGCTCATGAGCACTAAAGAGATAAAGATAAAATACCTAGTTATGCTTATCATGGCAGATATTATGACTTAAGTATCTTACGTAATGAATTTGATGCGGGAAGAGGACTTTGGTTCGGTGAACATGAAGTGCATGTTGATTTTGGATACCTAGGTTTAGATAAAGATTATGGATTTAAGAAGTTGAGTATCCCATATAAGAAAAAACGAAACAAAACTTTAACGGAACAACAACAAACTGCCAATAGTGAAAAAAGTCAATTCCGTGTCATAGTTGAGAATTCCATTGCAGGATTAAAACGGTATAGATTCCTATCTGATAGATTACGATGTAGGAAAATGTCTTTTTACAATAAGGTCATTGGATTATGTGCAGGACTATGGAACTTTTTAGTAACTTATTGATTTTCACACCAGAACAAGTCTATTAATGAATAAAATCTAACCCAATTGCTTTTAGTGAGAAAAGGGTAGTTGAGTTATTGATTTATTTTGATAGTTATAGTTATTGTTATTAATAATTAAGCTTTTCAAATGTAAAGTTAGAAGCAACTGTATAGGTAAGACTAATCAACTCAAGACCCAATGTGCATGCCCCTATTTTGTTAATAGCTATTAATATAATCTATCATAGTTAAAAAGGTTGCGTAGGACAAAGGTGAATCTCAACTAATTTTTTCCCTATGAATCTTTTTAAGCTATTTCTTAACATCTTTATTTTCTCTTTTTTATCAGTATTATTTTCTTGTGAACTTTTTGAAGAAAAAAATGACGACGATACACGTCAATTAGATATTTGTGATCAGTTAATATGCGGAACTGCTTGTCGAAGTGGACTTACTTCTGAATGTAATACCGATTCGGAAGATTGTGATGTAACATGTAACAATCTAGCTTCTGTTACAGCTTTTTCTAGAGGGAAAATTTGTCCAGACCAAGATCCTAAAAGTTGTGACCTAGGTAATTTACTGGTAGGAGAGTTGAAAATAGGCATTGTGGGTTTAGACATTGATATATTTTATGCGGAAGTTGTTGTTGAAGGAACCGAGGAAATTTATGCCACGTCTGATCCTCAATATGGCGGTTCAGTAGAGTATGATAGTGATAATTTAAAAGCTAATATTTCTCTTGGCGTAGTGAATGAAGATCTTTATGATCAAAACCTAACATTAAAGGTAAATACATTATTGTTAGATGCAGAGAATAATGAAGTTTTACACACAGTTGAATACAGGTTTGGGCAAGGTGTATTTAAAGAAGAATAACAAAGTACATATCCACTAATATCTAGACTCCTTTTTTGCAAATACGTATGAAAGGAGTTTGTTTGTTATTCATATTTCTGTTTTAATTGATAATTTCAATATATGCACTTAAATTGTATGTGCATAAACGAGGAACCTGAATGAATCCAACAACTTTTATCAAAACCTACTCAAAATATTTACTTATTATCCTTTTACTCACTAGTTCGTCTCTTTTATACAGTCAAGATGAATCTGAAAAAACACGCATAGTTGATGAAAGAAATGAGATTCTTGACAAGTATTATTATTCCGATTTTGATAGTGCAAGAATACTTTTAAGCCAGTTGGCAGCAAAGGCGAAAGCAAAGCAGTATAACGAAGAATACCTCAATACCATTCTAGAATTAGTCTGGGTTGCAGAAGCACATACAGAGATTGATACACTTCAATACTATATCAGTTTTGGCGAAGCAGAAATGAGTAAAATGGATATGAAAGAGATCGATGCTGATGGAATTATGTTAGCAAATTTTTTATATGCTAAAGGTATGTATTACTACCATTTAGGAAATGCGTCTAAATCTGTGGATGCGTTTCTAGCTTTGGTAAAATCGTTTGATGGAAAAGCAGTTACAGATTCCTTGTTGATGTTTGATGCTTATTCTAATATTAGTAGTGGATATTACGCTCAAGAAAACTATTTAAAATCTATTACTTACAATGATTTAGCTAGAAACTGGATTTCAAAACCAGAAAATAATCCAAAGTCAATAGAAGACTATAACTATCAATTGGCATTTATAAAAACCTTATCTGGTAGGTCACTTATTGCAGAAGCTAATCGTACTTCAATCAATAACAATTACATCAATCAGGCTTTTGAAAGTTACTTAGAAGCAGATGTTTTACTAGAAAATGTCTCCTTAAAAAGAAAAAGAAATCTTAAAAGGTCTATTTATAGCAATCTAGCTAAAACCTATCAATTAACTTTTAAATCAGATAGTGCTATTTATTATCTAGAAAAAGCATTAAAGCTTTATGAACCCCAAGATGTAAATAATAGAAAAACGCTAACTAGCTTGGGAGAAGTTTATCAAGACCGAAATCAGTATGAAGAATCATTAAAATTTTATGATCAGAGTTTAAAAATCACTCTTGATAATTATAATCCAAACCATCCAGAAATTGCTGCGCTCTATACTAAAATTGGAGAAGTACATAGCGCTCAACACCAATGGCAAGATGCCATGATTTTTTTTCAAAAATCTACAGCAATTCTTACTAGGCAACCTGAACTAAGCCAAGAAAAAGACTTTTATAAACTCCCAAGTATTAACAATGTAGTAGCAGATAAAGAATTTTTAGAATTGCTTACTATAAAAGCGAAATCACTATTAAACCAATTCTACCAAACTGAAAACATAGACGTATTGGCAGCATCACAGCAGTTTTTTGATCTCGCAGTAACGCATATTGATAGTATGAGATTTAAAAATACTTCTATCGATTATAAGCAATATCTTTCTTCAAAGTCGCACTCAATTTATGAAAGTGCCTTATCAGCTTCGTTCCTTTTACATCAAATTAAACCAAAGGATCAAAATGCTTTAAAGAAAGCTTTCTACTATGCCGAAAAAAGCAAAAGTTTAAATTTATTAGAAGCAGTTAATGATAGTAATGCTAAGAAATTTGTTGGTGTGCCCGATAGTTTAATAGAGTTGGAAAATACTTATAAAGGAAAGATCGCATACTTAAAAAAAGAGATTGATCGAATTAAAAATCAGGGTAAAGAATTAGAGGATGAGCTATCTACAAGATTACTATTATGGGAAGAAAAGTTTAAATATTTAATATCTAGTATTGAACAACAGTTTCCAGATTATTACCAGTTAAAATATGGTTTAAATGTGGTTGATTTAGAGAACGTGATCAAACAACAATTGAATGATGGGGACTTATTAATTGAATATTTTTACGGAGACAAGCACCTTTATTTTTTTGGGATTCACCAAAGCAAAGTTGTTTTCGAAAGGATGGAAAATTCTGATATTCTTCAGAACAGAATACAAAATACTATAGAAAAACTAACTCAGTATAATCTTGATAAGACAGATCAAGAGTATGAGTTTTATGCAAAAAACTGCCACCAATTATATAATGACTTATTAAGCCCAGTTTTGTCAAATTAC
Organism: Chondrinema litorale; assembly: GCF_026250525.1. Classification (GTDB taxonomy): domain Bacteria; phylum Bacteroidota; class Bacteroidia; order Cytophagales; family Flammeovirgaceae; genus Chondrinema; species Chondrinema litorale. The sequence continues at coordinate 163,215 of NZ_CP111056.1, read as the reverse complement.
AATGAGGCAGATATTGAAAGTGTTTGCATTGTGGCAGATGGAATTTTAGGCTATTTACCTTTTGAGATTCTATTAACTTCTTTACCGACTGAGGCTAACAAGAACAACTTTAAGAATTTTCCATATTTGTTAAAGAAGTATCCGATATCTTATGCATTTTCAGCTACTTTAAAATATCTAGATAGTAATCAGACTGCAAATACAAAAGAATGGGACTATTTGGGTTTTGCGCCAGAATATGAAACAGATTTGTTGGCTTCTGTAAATAATCAACCTGCTATTACAAGAAATGGATTTAGTGTTTTGTTGAATAATCAGCCAGAAATTGAAAATGTATCAGCATTATTTAACAGCAAGATATTTTTAGGAAAAGCAGCTACCAAAAAAGCATTTCAAAACTCGGCTGATAAAGCAAGCATTTTACATTTATCGATGCATGCATTTGCAAACGACCAACAGCCAGCACTTTCAGGACTTGTATTTACACAAGAAAATAATAGCTCTCCTGATTCAAGCATATTGTATGCTTATGAGTTGTATAATATGGATTTAGATGCTCAATTAGCGATATTGAGTGGCTGCGAAACGGGGATAGGCTACCTAGCAAAAGGAGAAGGAATTATGAGTCTTGGCAGAGCATTTAAATATGCCGGATGCAAAGAAATTACCATGAGTTTGTGGAAAGTTAATGATAAAGTTACGGCTGAAATTGTCGAGTTGTATTCAAAAAACCTGAAAGAAGGAATGGATAAAGCGAAAGCACTTCAAAAAGCTAAAATTGACTATTTAGAAAGTTCTGTTCCAATTCAGCAACATCCATACTTTTGGTCTTCATTCATTTTACAAGGAGATGATACACCAATACATCAAAATTCAATAGATAAAAAATGGATATATGGAATTGCTTTTTGTCTTATAGTAATGCTTACCATTATCTTGCTAAAGCGAAGAAAAGAGATTCTGTAATAGAACTAATATTCCATTTTATCTAATAATTCGATAGCCTTATCAAAAAACTCATGTTGTGGATTTTTCGAAATCTGGATAAGTAACTGCTGAGTCTGAATATGTTGATTATCTTTAAGATAAGCCAAAGCAAGATACCATTCAGCAGTATTTTTAAAGGTTGAATTTGAGTCTATTATATCACTTAAAACACTAATTGCATTTTGAGTTTGGTTATTTGTGAGATAAGAAACACCGAGATAAAACTTTGTGCCATTCGCTGTTGGATGTGCTTTTACATAAGTTTCAAAATTTTGAATTGCTACATCATACAATCCGAGGTTATAAGCATTTAATCCAGCGAGTAAAGTGTCAGAATTAGCATCTGAACGGCTAGTAAGTATGTTTTCGTAAGGGGAAAAATATGCAGTATATAACTCCTGATCAGACGGTGGAACATGTTGGTTAAAATAAAGATATAAGGTTACTCCAATTATAGGGAGAATGAAACTGGCTGCGTATAACCAATATTTTTTAAGCGAAATTACTTTATGGTTTGAAGAATTTTCTTTGGCTTGAATTTCATCTTCCCATGTACTAAGCTTATTGGTGAAATTCATTTTTCCTGCCTCATCAATTCCATTTATTAATAAGGAATATTCTTTTACCTTTTCTGCAAATCCTTGTTCTTTAGCAAGCTTTTCATTGAATTGCTGTAACTCTTCTGCACTCAAATCTCCTGTTACGTATTTTTCTATTTGTTCAATATCTTTTTCTTCTTGAGTCATAGCAGTAAATGTTTTTTATTGGAATCTAAAAGTATTTCTCTCAATTGCTTTAAGCATAAAGATTTTTTCTTCTTCATAGATTGCTCATTTTTATAGCCCATTCTTTCAGCAATAGCTTCCATAGCAAACTTTTTAAAGTAAAACATATTTAAGATCGATTTACATGGATCACCAAGTTTTTCAAGAAGAGTATTTATCAGCTTAGCTTTATCGTTTTTCTCACCTATTTGGTAATAATCTAGGTTATCAGTTAAAGTATTAATCTCATTATCAAGCGAAGTTAGTTTTGAAGTTTCTTGATTCTTTTTGCGTAGTAAGTTTTTAGCAATCCCAAATAAATAAGTTCTTATGCTAGAAGTAATACTAGTAATTTTTCCATCTTTCACATTAAAGTATAATATACTAAAAGCCTGCTGATAAATATCTTTAGCTTCTGTCTCCGAACAGCTATAATGTTGGTTAACCCACTTTAGAAATACCTCTCTGTTTTGCTCATATAACATTCTTAAATAGCCATCATCCCCCTCTTTAATTTTAGTTAAATCGCTGCTTTTATTATCAATACTTTTTCTCACCATTAATACAAAAATTATAGAGTAGGTTACCAGTTTAGCTAAAAAAATTAAACCTAATTTAATGTTTCTCCTAAATGAGTACAATCTAAATCCATTCTAAAAAATATTTAATGATTATCCGTATTCTTACCACAAGCTCAAGTGAGCGTACAAGCAATTAATATTCTGTCAAAAATATCATTTTCAAAGTATCTTCTATTGAGTTTGTAACAGAACTCATCTAGATAATTCTGTAGATACCCTGGCCTTGTATGCTGATATATCCCTTGTAGGACTTTCTTTGCATTCCCAATGGCTGTATGTACCCAAGGTAGTTTGATATGGGCCTGTTTTGAGGGCACTTTTTCCACATCCATCGCGAACTCTCCTGCCAGTGACTGATAGGTTGAATAGCCATCTGTAATCATCTTGGCATTCTGGGCAACATGCCGGGTAATCGTATTTCTAGCAGTTTCTACTGTAAAATCAGCGCATACAGCTTGCACCTTTTAGAAGGGCGGTGTTTTTTAGGCTGTAGCACCACCTCTGTCTGTGCAAAGACCATCGCCATGGTCTGCTTCTGGCTCCCCCTTCCCCGCTTTCTCTCCTCTTCCTTCTGCCCCTCGGGTACTAGTGTTTCAAAGAACCCTTCGTCTACCTCAATATTGCCTCCCAGCAAGTAGTGGTTGTCCCGTTGGCCCATCGCAGAGCGTATTTTGTGCATCATTGCCCAGATAGGTTCATAGCGCTTATGATTGAGCTGCCTCTGCACATTACAGGCAGAAGAACCTTTCTTGCTACAGCCCATCAGCCAGATAGCAACGAACCAGTAGCGAAACGGAAGTTTGGAAGCTTCCATGATGGTGCCACTGCGGAGGCCTGTCCTAAAACTGCATGACTTGCATTGGTACATCTGCTTGCTATTTAGCCAGTAATGCTCTTGGCTACCGCATTTCTTGCAACAAACACCTGCTTTATCCCTGATTTCCTTGAAACGCTCACGGCATACCTGCTCATTGCGGTACGCTTACATGAATTCAATAATACTATCCATAATGACCTGTTTTTGAGCTAATTTCGAAGCGCAGACCATACCCTATTTACTTTGTGGTAGCTTTACGGATAATCATTAAATATTTTTTAAAAAATCGGTAACCTTCAATTTTTTCAAGTCACTAAGGGTAAATGCTGAATAGAACATTTAGAAGGCAATAATTAGCTCAAGCAACAATGAATTCAATTTTTGAGCTATAAGCCATTTTTTCTAAATGCTATTTAGCCACTATTTCATTATAGATGATTTTGCATACATGCCTAACTAACATATGTACATAGTATACACTGTTAAATGTTAAACAAAATGGACAAATTAAAGTCACTTTTTTCTATTTACTCAATTATATCATTTCTTGTATTTTTTTTAACTTTTATAAGTTGTGAAGAACCTGATCAAGTTGCTCCTGGTGAAGATAGTTGTTCAGGAGGAGCATCTATTCTTACACTTGATGATAGTAATATATCTAATGACATAAAAAATAGGATATTTAAACCCCATAATAGTTCAAGAATTATTAGTGTAGATCATCCAAATTACAATGCTCAGGCAAAAGTTGTAATTATTCCAATTGCATTTTCAGAATCTCCTGTGAATGATGTAGTTACTAGATCTTTAATTGAAGAAGATTTCTTTTCGACAGGTACAGGAAGTGTAAAAGATTATTTTTTAGAAAATTCTTGGGGACAATTCAGTTTAAGAAATGCAGGAATTAGCAACTGGGTAAATATGCCTCAATCACAGGCTGATTATGGAGCAGATCAAAGGAGTAATGATTTTACAAGGTCTTCTCAGTTAAAGAAAGATGCTTGCGAAAGATCAAGTATAGATTGGGAATCCCTAGATATTAATGGCGATCGGAATATAACAGGCAATGAGGTTTTAATATGCTTTTTACTACCAACAGGATATTTCGGTGCAAATAGGGGAGATGGTATAAGTGTTAATACAAATACGGGAGTCTATAACATAGAAAATCAATTTACTTTTTTTGGTTGTAAAAGGAATGATGATCCTGATAAAGCTATCGAAACTATTAGTATTTATTTTTCTACTATTTGGCACGAAATGGCTCATGGCTTCTTTTTATTACCAGATAGATATCGCAGTAGTGGGGGTTGTGGTACTGGTGGGCCAGGAGTTTATGATATTATGAGTGATAATTGTAGCAGAAAACATATGACTGCTTATGATAAAATGAAAATAGGTTGGTTTCAACCCAAAATTCTTACTACAGTGCAGTATAGAGAAGATCAAGAACGTAAATGTTTGAGCTTTCCCGCTATTGAAACTACTCCTGCTGCAATAGTTTTATATTCAGAATTGGCTCCCGACGAGTATTGGATTATAGAAAACAAAAATATAAGTAGTTCCCCAAGAAATTTTGAAAGAGATCTGCCTGAGTCAGGTTTAGCAGTTTGGTGGTCGAGAATGGATAGTGATGAATTATGGTTAGTAGATGCAAGTAATCCTAGTGAAGTGCCTACTACCTATCAAAATGCCAGAAATGATGCATTATTCAAATACAATACTGGACAAACTGCTTCTAGTTTAATATATCTATTTAGCGAGAGTTATTCACCTCTTTTTGTAATGAGGGCTATTTCGGAGCCAAATAACACCATGTTTGTTGAAATTTAAAGCATACTCCTCCACATACTTTTTAGCATCTAAAAAAAATTTTAAAAAATCGGTAACCTTTAATTTTTTCAAATCACTAAGGGTAAATGCTAAATAAAACATTTAGAAGGTAAAAACTAGCTCAAGCAATTTTGAATTCACTTTTTGAGGTATTTGATGCCATTTTTTCTAAATGCTATTTAGTCGGTTCACTAAAGATGATTTTACATTCATGCCTAACTACCACATGTACATAGTAGACACTGTTAAATGTTAAACAAAATGGACAAATTAAAGTCACTTTTTTCTATTTACTCATTCATCATGTTGCTTGTGTGTTTTTCAACACTAATGAGTTGTGAAGAATTATTTAAAGGAAATGAAGAAGATGTGTTACCAGAGTCAGATGGCAAATCTTGGTATGTAGTACTGATGGAAGATGGATTTGCTCCTCTTAACGATTCTATTCCACTAGAGAGTAATAAAGATATGCAGACGCGATACGACCAACATCAAACACTCATTCGTGAAGAAATAAGGAATTATGTAAAGTCTAATATCCAAATTGATGCAATAGATGAGAACTTGGATGACGTGTATTCTTCATTTCAAATCGGTTTTTCAATTTATCTCACCGAAGTTGAAGCCTTAGAATTATATGATTTAGATGGAGTAGACACCTTTTTTGTTGATGAAGATTTTTATATAGAATTACCTCTAACAGACTTTTTTATACCTATAAGCTTTCAAGAAGTTGATTGGGGAGTAGAACTTGTAGGAAGTGGAAATGGAGTAGGTAAAACGGCTTGGGTAATGGATACAGGTGTTGATCAAGATCATCCTGATTTGAATGTTTCTACATATTTGAGTCGATCTATGTTTAGAGTAGGTACTTCTAGTGATAAAGATGATAGAAATGGACATGGAACACATGTCGCAGGTATTATTGCTGCAAAAGATAACCTGATAGGTACAAAGGGAGTAGCTGCTGGCGCAACTGTAGCTGGTGTAAAAGTGTTAGATCATTGCGACAATGGATGCTCTCGTGGTAATTATAGAAAATTGATTGCCGCACTAGATTACATTAGAGGTTGTGCATTACCTGGCGATGTGCTTAACATGAGTATTGGTAGAGAAATTAGAACAAGAAGAAGACGTAGAATATTTACCAATGCGGTACAAAGATTAGGTAATGCAGGAATTTTTGTAGTATCTGCAGCAGGAAATTCCAGCGATGATGCTTCTAAAAGATATCCTGCAGCAGTAAATGGTACCAATGTTTATACAGTATCTGCTATGGATAACTCTCAAAACTGGGCTCCTTTCTCATGCTTTGGAGATGTGGTTGATTATTGTGAACCTGGTGTCGCTATCTTATCTACAGATAAGGATGGAGGCTACACTATTAAATCAGGTACTTCAATGGCAGCCCCACATCTTGCAGGTATTTTACTGCTAAATAATGGCGTAGTAAACACCATTGGAACAGTTAGTGGCGATCCAGATGGAAATCCTGATCCAATAGGAGTTCTTTAATTCTGATACATTCATTGCTTATCAGCCTGATTGATAGCAATGAATGTACTATAGACCAAAAAAGGCTAATAAGATTTTTTAATTCATTTCCCCTAGTAAAACACGAATTTTATGCAAACTCCCTCGTCAATTTTAATTGCAATTTCTGTAAATAATAAGGCCATTTTTTTAAAATATGGATTACTAATAAGTGCCTTCCTTCTAATCAATTTATCTTGTAACGCACAGCTTAGAACTCGATGGGCTACTATTCCTGGTGGAACGGGTAACGACTTTGGAGAGGAGGTAGTAGTTGATACGGAAGGTAATATTTATGTAACAGGACGATCAGCGAATTCTCATCTACAAGATTTTGGGAATGGTGTAATTTTAAACAAAACAATAAGAAATCAAAGATATTCTTATGTAGTAAAATACAATAAATATGGAGTCGCTCAATGGGTTAGAACTGCAGGAGTAAGTAGTGCTGGACATGGAATAGCAGTTGATTTATCAGGTAATGTTTATGCTTCAGGAATTTTTAACAAAGCAATTTGTGATTTTGGTAATGGAGTATCTATTGAACATAGTGGAGATGGAAATGAAGATATTTTTTTAGTAAAGTATGACGCAAACGGTAATGCTCAATGGGCAAAATCTATAAATGGTTCTCAGAGTTTTCTTCGTGATGATTTCAAGTCAAATACTTGTATAGTAGTAGATCACCTTGGTAATGTTCATTTAGCCGGTAGTTATGAGACCAAAACTTTAGATTTATTTTATGCAATGCCTTTCAATAATATTTTAGTAAACAGAGACAAAGCCACTATAAGAAACTTTGGTGCAAAGGATATATTTATTGCTAAATATAGTAGTGATGGAGAGTTTGTTTGGATAAAGGGCATTGGGGGTAAAAACAAAGATGAAGCAAAATCCATTGCTGTAGACAAATTTGGCAACTTATATTTAGCTGCTTACTCAGAAAGTCCTTTCATGAAAGTTTATAACTTGAGAAATACGATTCCTGAGCCATTTAATGAAAATAACATCGGAGATACCTATCTCATTAAATTAAATAGCAATGGTATAATAACAAGAGTAAATAGCTTTAATGCGAATAAGATTATAACTGATGAAACATTATCAATCGCTGTAGATCATTTACAAAATGTATATATGGCTGGTGCTTTTTCTGGAAAAGTAATTTTTGGTGATGGTGTTGGAGTTCGTCAGGAAAATAACCTCAATTCATACATTGTAAAGTTCAATAGCAATGGTATTGCCGAATGGGCAAATAGAATTATAAATAATAGATATAGTGTTAAAGGTGGACATATGGTGCATTCAATTGCTGTAGATAGGATAGGTAGGAGCTATATTTCAGGTTATTTTTATGCAGAATCTGACGGTATTTTTACTCTTAACTTTGGTAATGGAACTACTGTAGAAATGGAAGTTAATAGTGGTTATCATCAAGATGCTTTTTTAGCTCAATATGATATAAATGGGAATGCGATTTGGGCTAATTCTTATGGTGCTCGCAGTGCTTCTGAAGGGATGGATGTTACAACAGACTCTTATAACAATGTGTACTTAATAGGTCAGTCAAAAATTGCAGAGAATAGTATAAATTTTGGTGATGATGTAATAGCTTCAACTATATATTTTGATAATATGAGTCCAGACGGTTCTGAAGAGGATGTATTTCTTGCCAAATTTTCAGCGAATAACTTTTTTAATAATCGACTAGATGATCCAAATTACAGGAGAGAATTTAATACTTCATCAATAGATTTAAACAAGATAGTTTCAAGTGAAAAGATAAGTAAGCCTACCTATATGGTAATAAGCGAAAATGAAGATATTGCCACAGTTACAATTGTAGAAAATGAACTTATAATTACCGAAAAAGGGATGGGAACAACTTATATAAATGTTTCAATAAGGGATAATGTAAAAGGCACTACAATAAAAAAACAATTTAAGGTAGTTGTTTCTGAAATGTCAAATAGTAATTAATTCACCTTGTATCATCATTCCAGATACTTATTATCTGGAATGATGAACTTATAAACGATCTCTAATCAAATAAAAATTCAACCCAATAGTCCTTAATAATTGATACTGAGTATTCTTAGTAAGAAGCTTTCAAAACGACAACTAACTTCATACTATTAATACCACTATATGAAATTTATAAAACTCGCCTTATTACTATTATTATCTTGTTCATTTTTTATTAGCAAAGCGGCTTCAATTGACCTTTCCAAATCGGTTATATTCGTTTCGGATGATATCAAACCAAAGGTTAGAGAATCTGCCATTCGTATTTTACAAGAAGAAATTGAGAAACGCAGCGGGATTAAGTGGGAACAAAATGACCACTGGCAGAATAATGGAGATTATACCATTGCATTAGTATTATCTGGCACAAATAAACTGGATGGGAAAGTACCACCCGAAAGAGCAGATCAAAGTTTAGCTGAATTTCAGCCGGAAGGATTTAGACTTTTTCTGGAAGATAAAACCTTATGGATAATCGGAGCTGATTCCCGTGGAATTCTTTTTGGAATTGGAGAATTATTGAGGCATTCAGAAATGTATAAAGGAAAATTTATCATAGATGAAAAACTGGATTTGGCTTCCTCTCCAAAATATTCACTTAGAGGTCATCAGATCGGATACCGAAACACAGCCAACTCCTATGATGCTTGGAGTGTGGAACAATATGACCAGTACATCCGAGATTTAGTGCTTTTTGGTACCAATGCCATCGAAAATATCCCTCCTTTAAATAAAGATGATAGCCCTCACTTTAAGATATCAAGGGAAGAGATGAATGTAAAAATGAGTGAAATTTGTGATGCTTACGATATCGAATACTGGGTTTGGACTCCGGGAAGAGCAGATTTAAAGGATGCTGAAGCGAGACAGAAAGAGTTTGAATTACATGTAGCCAATTACAAAAAAGTACCTCGACTTGATAATGTGTTTTTTCCAGGAGGTGATCCCGGTCATAATCATCCCAGAGAAGTGCTGCCTTTTTTGAAAGACCTTTATACTGAGCTAATAAAATACCACCCCGATGCAGGAATTTGGATTTCGTTACAGGGATTTAGCCAAGAGCAAATCGATTACTTTTACCAATATCTCAGCGAAAATAAACCCACATGGTTACGAGGTGTAGTTTCTGGCCCAAGCAGTCCTCCAATTTCAGAGACTCGATACAGACTCCCTTCGCAATATAAACACCGTCATTATCCAGACATTACCCACAATGTGAGGTGTGATTATCCTGCACAGAATTTTGATCAGGCCTATGCCTTAACAATCGGGCGGGAAGGCATTAACCCGCAACCGGCTTATTATGCCGAAATTCATGGAAAGTATGCGCCTTTTACCGATGGATTTGTTTCTTATTCGGATGGCTGCCATGATGATGTAAACAAAATAATCTGGAGCCAGCGGGGATGGAATCCTAACAAAGGAATTCCGACTATATTGAAGGAGTATGCTAAATTTTTCTTTTTACCCGAACTAGAAGAAAAAGCAGCTTCTGGAATTCTAGGGCTAGAACAAAACTGGAAAGGTCCTATCATAGAAAATGGCAGTGTGGAAACGACTTTAGCTTTCTGGCAAAATTTGGAAGAAAATTATCCTCAGCTTTCCGATAACTGGAGATGGCAGATGCTGGTACTGAGAGCCTATTATGATGCATATGTAAGAGCAAGGAAAATCAACGAAACGAAACTGGAAGATGAAGCCAATCAGGTTCTTTTAAATGTAGAAAAGACTGGGGCAGAAGCTGCAATGAAAGAAGCACTTAAGATTGTAAATAAGGCAGATACTGAACCTATCGAAAAGGATAAAAGGCAAAAAATTGAGGAGTACTGCCTGAAATTGTTTCAATCCATCGGTTTGCAGAGCAGTGTAGAAAAATATCAGGGAAGCAATTCACAGCGAGGTTGCATTCTGGATTTTGTTGATTTCCCCTTAAACAACAGGTGGTGGTTAGCAGATCAGTTTGATTCCATCCGAACAATGGATACAGAAGAAGCTAAAATAGATAAAATCAAATTGATAGCGAATTGGGAGAATCCCGGCCTTGGAGGTTATTATGATGATGTTTCCAATATATCCAACAGTCCGCATGTAACCACGACTGTGTACGATGCAGTAGATTTTGGTTGGTGGGATGGCGGTTTATGCCGATGGAGACTATCTTCTCAGGTTTACCAGAACGATCCCATTCTGGAATATGAAGACCTTGATCCAAATGGCAGGTATATTATCAGAGTAACTGGTTATGGAGATGCCTTAATTCGTGTAGATGGAATGCGTTTGGCTCCACTAGAATACAATAAAGAAATAGAAGGTTTCAAGGAATTTGTAGTGCCAAAACATGTGGTAGGAGATGGTACTTTAACGGTTACTTTCGATCGGCCGGAAGAATCCCATTTAAACTGGAGAAATAATTCGAGGATTTCGGATATATGGTTGATTAAGAAGTGAGGGGAAACTCAAAGAAAAAGGGTGATATTATAGAAAATCAAATTAGAAAAGTACATTCAACTATCATAATGTCCTATGATTTTTTGGTGAAACGTTTTTAGTTGTATCTTGGATAAATGATGTTACTGGCCCCAAAATATTTTAATTGATATAATTGTGTAAGAAAATCATTACTATCCCTTCGGTATGAACATGGCTGGCATCGAAAAACAAGGCATACCCGACCACAAGTTCCAATTTCAAGGACAGGAAATACAAGAGGAATTTGGATTAAATTGGTCATCTTTCAAATGGAGAAATGCAGATGTACAGATTGGGCGTTTTCACTCTGTTGATCCTCTAGCAGAAGATTACTATTACAATAGCCCGTATGCCTTTAGTGAGAATAAGGTGGTGGCACATGTGGAATTGGAGGGATTGGAAGCAGCTCCAGCGGGCAAACGTAATTCAGCAGGTGTTGCATATATATATTATGTAGGTCCCGATGGATTCGAGGGATGGGGGTTGGGAGGACATACTGGTGCAGCTTATTATGGTATGCATACTTATGCTCCAACAACACTTTATCTTCCAATGTCAGGACAACAAGGCTATAAAGAAGATAGACCAGTAGGCCCACGAGAGTATCATGAAGGCATGGGACTTTATATTGAACCTACTGTGAAAGCTGTAAATGAAGCGCAGACAATAAAGTATTATTTAGATATAGGTGAAATAGTTCAAAGAATACATTACGAGCTACCTGATAAGGATATGATAGAATATTGGGGTCTTGTAGATGGTATAATGTATAATCCAGGTCAAGCTAAAGGGATGTGTTGTACATCTCAAAGTAGACAACTTCTAATTGATAGTTTTAAAGCAGCAGGATATTCTCAAGATGAAGCACAAGAAGCTGCAGATAAAATTATCTACTATAATATGCCTGAGGAATTATCATCTGATGAAGTTTTAGAAACTGGTTCTACTCGTTATGATAGATTTTATAAAAAAGGTGGTAAGTATTATCATAGCAAATATATTTATTCAAATAAAAAGTGGAATAAGACGACTAATGAAATACAAGCAGACAATTTTATAAACTACATTGAAACTCCTGAAGATGAATAAGTCTATTATAGTTTCTTTTTTAAAGATAACAGTGAAATCCGTCATCATAATTATTTTTTTAATTATACTTTTTTTTCAATACAAAGCTGAAAGTTATTTATCTAAGCAAAAAAATACATATGGAATTTTTGTAAAACAAAAACGAGTAAATTATCTACCATTTATTATGTTTTACATTGATGCAAAAGTTTTCTCTCCTGAGAAATACTCTGTCTATTGGTGTAATATTCATTTGCCATATGAAGAAAAACAGATAAATAATGATTATATGTTTAATATTGAATTTGGTACTTATTATGTATATTCTTTTTATGATGTAAGTAGTTTAAAAAAATGATTATCCGTAAAGCTACCACAAAGTAAATAGGGTATGGTCTGCGCTTCGAAATTAGCTCAAAAACAGGTCATTATGGATAGTATTATTGAATTCATGTAAGCGTACCGCAATGAGCAGGTATGCCGTGAGTGTTTCAAGGAAATCAGGGATAAAGCAGGTGTTTGTTGCAAGAAATGCGGTAGCCAAGAGCATTACTGGCTAAATAGCAAGCAGATGTACCAATGCAAGTCATGCAGTTTTAGGACAGGCCTCCGCAGTGGCACCATCATGGAAGCTTCCAAACTTCCGTTTCGCTACTGGTTCGTTGCTATCTGGCTGATGGGCTGTAGCAAGAAAGGTTCTTCTGCCTGTAATGTGCAGAGGCAGCTCAATCATAAGCGCTATGAACCTATCTGGGCAATGATGCACAAAATACGCTCTGCGATGGGCCAACGGGACAACCACTACTTGCTGGGAGGCAATATTGAGGTAGACGAAGGGTTCTTTGAAACACTAGTACCCGAGGGGCAGAAGGAAGAGGAGAGAAAGCGGGGAAGGGGGAGCCAGAAGCAGACCATGGCGATGGTCTTTGCACAGACAGAGGTGGTGCTACAGCCTAAAAAACACCGCCCTTCTAAAAGGTGCAAGTATTTCAAAATGGCTGTATGCGCTGATTTTACAGTAGAAACTGCTAGAAATACGATTACCCGGCATGTTGCCCAGAATGCCAAGATGATTACAGATGGCTATTCAACCTATCAGTCACTGGCAGGAGAGTTCGCGATGGATGTGGAAAAAGTGCCCTCAAAACAGGCCCATATCAAACTACCTTGGGTACATACAGCCATTGGGAATGCAAAGAAAGTCCTACAAGGGATATATCAGCATACAAGGCCAGGGTATCTACAGAATTATCTAGATGAGTTCTGTTACAAACTCAATAGAAGATACTTTGAAAATGATATTTTTGACAGAATATTAATTGCTTGTACGCTCAATTGAGCTTGTGGTAAGAATACGGATAATCATTTTTTAAAAAATATAAGTTATCAGGATTAGCAATATTTTCAATAATATTATATTATTTATTGTTGAATAATTTGGGTTTACCTTGGGTTTATTCGACGGTTCCATTGACAATTCTGTTATTGGCTGTAATCGTCGATTATCTTATACTAAAGAATATTGATTTTTCTCTAAAATTATTAATAGTTGCTTTTTATATTTTTGTATCAAGCCTTGGGTTTTACTTCATTTATTTAAAACAAACAAGAATTGAATATCTAGCAATATTTGTAAAAGACGAAAAGAATAATTCTTACAAAATGACCTTTGGATGTAACGATGAAAAGATGATCACTATTAATAATGGCATAGCAATAGTTATTATGCCAGAAAATGGAATCTTTAAAACAGCATCTACTATTGATGATAAAATTGCATTTGATATATATTCAGTAAAAAATACAGATATCAATCAGATAAATCTAGATAGTTTGATAAGTATCAAATTTGATCTTACTAATCTAAAAGTTGATTTTAAAAAAGATGATAAAAGTACTATAAATTTCACTTATTGACTCCTAATTGAATCCACTGGCGTGTAGCCTCTCGCTACACATCAGTGAGACAACAGAAAGTGGAAGATTTATAAGTAGAGAAACCTTCAATAGAAATGGAGCAAAAAACCTAATGTTCCAATCTAAGAAAAGAGGAAATGCAAGTATGGAGTTAATCCGAGAGCAATTAGGTGTTTTCTACAATCAGAGAAATAATAAGAATAGAATGGAAAAATAAAAATATGTCGAAAAAAAATATCATTAGATATAAATGGATACTTATTTTAGGTACTTTGTTCCTACATTATTCATATGTAAAAGCTCAGGATTTTATACGGGTTGATTTTCAGGACTATTTTGAAGGTGAAAGGGTAAGTTTATTTGTAAATGGAGCTCAAATTTTTGAGGGACAGAAATTAGAAACTGCTAGTACTGGAGAGACTGGGTTTAGTTTACTTTTCACAAAAAGAGATTCGAATTATTATTTCATTACCCAATTCTACCCTTTTAAATCAAAAATACCTTACCGAAAAAAAAAGATTTATAAGCAAGTCAATACTATAGATGCCCCTTATCAACTTAGTTTAAAAAAGTTAGAGAATAAAGTAGTCTGGACTTTTAGTATAGCGATAAAAAATGGGGAGAAATTAGAAAGAGAGATAGATATTCGTAAAGGAAATTACATAGGAGTAACCTACAATGATTTTGACAGTAAAGGCTTATCTATCGTTCAGTCTGATATTCCATTTGCCTATGATTGATCCTCCTGTGATGTATAATGATCCGAAGGGGGATTGTTCTTGGTGTATAGGCGCTTTAGTTGGGGCAGCAACGGAAGTATTGACCCAAGTAGTTACCAATGCCATAAGTGGTAAAGAGTTAACAGATATAGACTGGGTTGATGTAGGAGTTGCAACTGTTGCGGGAGATGTTGTAAATGGTAAGATGGTAAAAGCAGCAGATGGAAATATTGCTAAAGCCCAAAATGCATTGAATGATGCAACTGGTAAAGGGCCAGGGGGGGTAAAAAGATACAAACCAGGGTCAGCCAATCATCAAGCAGCTATGAGTAGAGTAAATCAAGCTTCACAAAACCTAACCAATGCTAAACTGGATAAACAGATTACCGAAAGCATAACTGATATGTCAGTCGATACTACATCAGCTATAGGGGCAAACTCTGCCAGTGAACAAGTTAAAAAGAGAGTTAATTAGTAAGTATGATGACCAATTTAAGAAATATCTTATCAACTATCGCCTTTTTTTGTTTAGTAGTTTTCTTAGTGTATAAGTGTTCAACAGGAGGCACAAGTAAAGAAGACATACTCAAACTCGATGGTAGAACAATAGGTACAGTAATTTACAAAGGAGGAACCAAGCTTGAAATGGAATATGAAATTGATGGTTTGAAATACATCCTTAAAAAATCAAGACCATATACAAGCATTCAAAATGGGGAACAGTTTCAAATTGCCTATAACCCTCATAATAAAAATGATGCGATACCTATTTACTACGAACCAGTAATCAATGAGGGTATTTTCGAAACTACCAACTCTCTTGGTGATATTAATTGGGATATAAATAATTACTTTACTAATCAGCAAATAATAGGATTTGATTATAAAGTAAATGGTATTGAATATCATAAAGCTCAGGTTATAGAATTTGGTACTGAAAAAGGAGATATTATTCTAGATAGGTTATATCCAGTTATGTATAATGTGAAAAATCCTAAAATTGCTTATATCCTTTTAGATAAATAATGGCTATTCCTAAATAATCGTTATAAATTTTAAAATAAAAAATTAGATAGTATCAGATATTGACTTGGGACTATTTTTCTTTTATTCGCTGGTAACAAGTCTATTGCGTATGTTGATTTAGATGGATTAGAGGAAGTATACTTTGATGAATCGACAAATAATTTAGGGTTTCAATTAGTTGTAGAGATATTAAAAGCATCGGATTTCATGGAAGGTTTTAAGAAAGAATTTGAGGCGAATAATACAAGATATGATGTTTACATTTCGAGTCTCTCTAATCAAGATTGGGTTTATATAGATGATGTAGATCCAAATTCTAAAAGAACCCATTCGAAAAATTATTAACTTCTTAAAAAAGTATGATAGCTATAAAAAGGATATTGAGATTCCTAATAGGAAGTAATATTACTTCTTTTTTCATGATAATATTTATTATTACTTTGGGATGTGGTAATTCTCAAAATGTTAGCTGTAATTGTATATCAATTAATAAATCTACAATGAAAGATGGTTTTGTCATGTACTTTACTGGGTTTTTATACAATAACCATTGCTTATATTACATTGACTTTCCTTATTACAAGCTGGATGTGCAATATTTAATTAATTCTTATTTTTTTATAGAAAATGAAAAAATCAAAAAAATATATTTAGATGTAAATTCTGATTATAATTTTGAATGTACTCTTTTTGATTTTAATCGGTCATTGGGAGATACTCTTTTCAATAAAGACTATGCTTATTGGTCAATGAAATACCAATCATTTTATGACAAAACTTTGAAAGATAGCATAGTGAGGTTTTTATATAAGCCTATCACATACGACGACAAAAATTTATTATATGGAGTTTTGATAAGTAGAAAATATAATTTTATAGGATTACATGATATTTCTTACGAAAAGCAACATTTAAAAGTAAGAAACTATACAGGGAAAGTCTATTTAGATAAGCTTGATGATACATTTGTAATTCATTGCGACAGTTTGAATTATAGATGGGCTTCAGATTCATTAGATTTGAATAGTTTGCATTACAAAAGTATCAGAAAATGCCCCACTACTCTTAGCCAAAAAGAATAAACTGGTCGGTAGTGTTCCACAATTTGGATCTGATGTAGTACATGAAATGCTTCACACTCTCAGAATGTCTCCACTGGTGTGTAGCCTCACACTGCACACCAAATTATAGGTTATAATATTTCATTCTTTCTTGGATTAAAATATACAAACCCCCAATGTTTATAGGGATGTTGGGGATTTTGTTTATGCGTAAGCTACTCATCAATATCATCAAGAAGTTCAGCTAGTTCTTTATCTGAGATGCTTTCTTTGTCAGATTTATCATAAATGGAGAGTAAAAAGACGGTTTCTTTTGTTTATCAACTGGATAAAAAAATAAAACAATTCACAATAGATGAAAAGAGGGTAATATCTACGCCTATCCGCAGAAGACAGTACAGTCTTAAAAAAAACATCACACTTTCTTAAGTATTTCTTTTAAGTAAAACATGAAGAGTTTTTTGCTTTTAATCAATATGTTCATACATTTGAACATATTGATTGTTAATAGTAAGTATAAAATGAAAAAAGGCATTGGTTACAATTATTAAATCAGGATTTGATGAATAAATCTAAAGTATCCATAAAGCTAATTGCTCCGGTACTGTTTTCTTTCTTCGTTATGAGTTTTAGCGATTTGGTAGGAATTGGAGTAGACCGAGCCAAAACAGAATTTGATTTAAGCAATACACAAGCCCAGCTAATTCCATTTGTAGTCTTCCTGTGGTTTTTTGTACTGTCTGTGCCAATCGGGATTTTTCAGGATAGAATTGGAAACAGGAAAATGTTAACCATAGGTATGGTGGTTACGGTTTTAGGCCTTTTATTTCCTTTTCTGTTTAATACTTACCATATGATTTTGGTTGGATTTGCTTTCATAGGAATTGGCAACACAGTGCTTCAGGTTTCAGCCAATCCCTTATTGGTTGATGTTGTTCCTTCCAACAAACGCTCGAGTTTTCTGAGTTTTTCTCAGTTTATAAAATCCATAGGCTCCATGGCCACTGCACCTTTGGTGGTGTGGTTTGCATTCCAGTTTGGAAATTGGAAAGTATCCTTTCTGCTTTTTGCCTTGTTGGCTCTGGTAAATATCATTTGGTTGATGTCCATTAATATTCAGGAAAGCAGCAATACAGAGAAAAAAGCCACATTCAAATCATCATTCAGGCTATTGGGAAATCCTTATATCGCCATGATGGTGGCTTGTATTTTCGCAATTGTCGGGCTGGATGTGGGCATCAATGCTACTTCCGGGCAGTATTTGTTAGACCGTTTCTCTACTGAAGCTACCATGGCTGAATCCGTGAGGAGTCTCTATTTCTTTGGGAAAATGCTGGGAACTTTTACAGGTACTTTGATTCTTACCAAACTTTCATCAAAAAGATGTTTCCTGGTCACTTCTATTTTAGGCATGCTGGTATTGGTTTGTTTGATTTTCAGTACAAATGACTGGATGGCTTTGGTGGTCATATTCCTGATCGGGATAAGCCTGGCGAATATTTTCCCCCTCGTTTTTTCATTGGCCGTGGAAAAATTTCCGGACAGGAAAAATGAAATTTCAGGTTTAATGATCATGGCTGTGGTTGGTGGTGCTGTACTTCCACCCATTATGGGATGGCTTTCCGATATGTTCAGCGTAACTGCCAGTCTTTTGGTTTTATTGATGGCTATGGGAGGTATTACCATTGTGTCTCTAATCAATTTCAGAAGTATAAATCAGAATTAGATATTGTCATTTTTATCACGAATATATTAATACAATTCAATGAATAAATTCATTAAATACATCCTCCATTTAGTAGTGCTGATTGCGGCAGTTGGGTTCAAAAATCCAGAAAGCAAAATTATTTGGGAGATTGGTAAAAAAGATAATAGTGCAACAGAATTTGCATTGGCACCAGATGGTTTCGAAAGTTTTGTTGAAAATGATTTCGGATGGGAGGATCGTTTTTATTTGATAGGAAATTCAACCGCAAAATCCAATTGGCCTTATGTTATTCCCGGCCCAAGTGATACTTGGGGAGGAACCTGGAACACCTCAGGATGGAGGACGCAAACGCTAAATATTTTGTTTGGCTTGGAGGATGCTCCTAAAAAAGGAGATTGGAAACTAAGTATAGGTACACTGGATTGCAATGTAAAGAATCCTCCACTGCTAAAGGTTTCTGTAAATGGGAAATCATGGAAATTCAGGGTATCTAAAGGTACCGGGAAAGAGAACCCCGATGGAAAATCTGGAATTGATGAAAGTGATTTAATCGAAATTTTATTTTCTGCTGATATTTTGAAAAAGGGAGGAAATGAAGTTTGCCTTACTGTTCTGGAAGGTTCTTGGCTTATGTTCGACTTTATAAATTTAATAGGAGCCGATGATGCAAAATTAGTAGAAAGCCAAAAGGTTTTCTTACGCGAAGCAAAGGCAGCCGATTATGAAATTAAAGGTAAAGATGGCAATGCTCAGCCACTTCTCGTTGATGTGGAGCATTTGTCCGGAAGCCCCAAACTGGAAGTAATGCTGGATGGGAAAAATGTGTTTTCCGAAACTGTGGAGTTGGGAAGGTATACATTTGAAGTACCGATGCCTGCCGTAACCAGTAAAACTAAAAGTGAGTATTCAATTATGGTAGATGGGGAAATTATAGATAAGGGTAAAATAGTAAGACTCCCCGAAAAAATGGCGTCACCAGCATCCTATGTAGATACAAAAATAGGAAGTGCTCACTCCAGATGGATGATTGCTCCTGGGCCCTGGATGCCTTTTGGAATGGTTAAACTCAGTCCTGATAACCAAAATGAAGGCTGGCAGGCAGGTTACGATCCTATATTTGAATCCGTAGGAGGATTTAGTCACATTCATGAATGGACCATGTCCGGCCTTTTGACCATGCCAACCAACGGACCACTTCAAACCGTCACCGGAGATCAAAAAGACCCTGATAGTGGCTATCGTTCCAGAATTGATAAAGCAACAGAAGAAGCACCTCTTGGCTATTACAAGGTTGACCTGACAGATTACGACATTACAGCAGAATTAACCGCCACAACCCGATGCGGATTCCAGCGGTATACTTTTCCAAAAGACAGGGAAAATGCTCGTGTATTGCTGGATTTGATTATTCCTGCCGAATATAGTTATAATTCAAAGGAAATATACATTAAGCAAACTGGCAAATCTTCCATTGAAGGATACAGCAAACAGGAAACACCAAATACATGGTCTGGAGGCGTATCACAGGAGTATGTTGTGCATTTTGTTGCAGAATTTGATCAACCTATTTCTAAGTTTAGTGTGTGGACTGAAAATGGGGTGATGGAGAAAAATGAGTTTAAAGCTAAAGATTTAAAAGATGCCGGAGCCATTGTGGAGTTTGATGTCAAAAAGGAAAATATCGTACAGCTTCGCACTTCTATTTCTTATGTAAGCATAGAAAATGCGAAAGAAAATTTAGAACAAGAAATTGCAAAACCTTATGGATGGAATTTCGAAGCCGTTCGGAATGGACAGATGGATGCCTGGAATAACCTGTTTAACCGGGTTCAGATAGAGAGTTCTGATCAGCGTGAGAAAATGCGATTTTACAGCAATATGTATCGGTCTCTTTGCAGTAGAAATATATTTAGTGATGTAAACGGAGAATGGATTGATCCTAACGAAAAATTGCAAACCCTTAATGATCCACAATCGCCAGCATTAGGTTGTGATGCTTTCTGGAATACCTTTTGGAATCTCAACCAATTTTGGAATTTAGCTACACCAGAATGGAGTAGCAACTGGGTAAAATCTGAATTAGCCATGTATGATGCCGCTGGTTGGCTGGCCAAAGGACCAGCTGGTATGGAATATATTCCGGTGATGGTGGCTGAACATGAAATACCGCTTATCGTAGGAGCCTATCAAATGGGTATCCGGGATTATGATGTTGACAAAGCTTTTGAAGCCGTAAAAAAGATGCAAACGGAACCGGCTACAAATGTAGGAGGAGGCTTTGCAGGAAATCGGGATTTAGAGGCTTATTTGAAATACAAATATGTGCCTTACGATAAAGGTAGATTTTCCAATTCCCTTGAATACTCTTTTGATGACTGGACGGTATCTCAATTTGCCAAATCTCTGGGAAAGAAAGAAGACTATACTGCTTTTTATGAGAGAGGAAATTACTGGAAAAATATAATGGATACC
Source organism: Chondrinema litorale (assembly GCF_026250525.1). Taxonomy (GTDB): domain Bacteria; phylum Bacteroidota; class Bacteroidia; order Cytophagales; family Flammeovirgaceae; genus Chondrinema; species Chondrinema litorale. The sequence continues at coordinate 142,235 of NZ_CP111056.1, read as the reverse complement.
GAAACAGGCTTTGCCAGAATGAAAGATTCTAAAGGACAATGGCTTGCAGATTTTGATCCTTATAAATCCGGTGCAAATGAACATTATGTAGAAGGAAATGCCTGGCAGCTTACTTATTTTGTACCACAGGATGTGCCCGCTTTGGCAGAAACCATAGGAAAAGACAGGTTTATTGAGCGATTGGACTGGGGTTTTACAGAAAGTTATAAAACTCGCTACAATGGATTAAGAGATCAATATTGGGATTATCCGGTGATGCAGGGAAATCAACAGTCTATGCATTTTGCTTTTCTGTTTAACTGGGTGGAAAAGCCCTGGTTAACTCAAAAATGGAGTCGCTCTATTATTGAAAGGTATTACGGTTATGGAATTGCAAATGCCTATTTGGGTGATGAAGATCAGGGGCAAATGAGTGCCTGGTTTTTAATGGCTTCCATGGGATTATTCCAGACGGATGGAGGTTGCAGGGTTGATCCTGTCTACGAAATTGGTAGTCCGCTATTTGAGAAAATAGAGATTGATTTAGGGAATCGTTTTGGCCGGGGAAGCAAATTCATTATCGAAGCCAAAAATACTTCTAAAGTCAATATGTATGTCCAGTCCGCAAAACTCAATGGAAAGAATCTTAAGGATTTTAAATTTTCAGCGAGTGAATTGCTAAAAGGTGGAAAACTGGAATTAGAAATGGGACCGGAACCCAATAAGAATTGGGGTTTAGGCAAATAAAATTTCAGAATTTATGCAGAAGAAAACCATGAATATAAAATCAAATTACGATAAATATCCATCCATCAAAGTTGAGGGAAATGTTATTTCCGGATGGGATAAAATTCTGACTTTTTTAGAAGGAAAAGGGGGAAACTTAAAAATAGCTATTGAGTGTTATCATGGGGTTAATTCCAATGAAATAAAAAATGCTTTTGGCAATAAAACTTCTTTTTTTGACATAACCAGCCTTTTTAAATCAGAAGAAGAAATAATCAGGTTAACCGAACCAGACATTACCGATGATCCTATCTTTGGTTATATTACTAAATTGACTTTAGAGGACTTTTTGGATGAAGATAAAATTAAATCAGTTCGGGAAGAAATTCAGCAAAGTAATGAGGGGTTAACTGTAGTTTGTGGACCGGGTGCCTTGCTTTGTTTGCCAGATGCGGATATTAAAATATATGCCGATATGGCCCGGTGGGAAATTCAACTACGGAAGCGAAGGAATGAGGTGAATGGATTGGGGGTTGAGAATAAGAATCAACCGGTAAATCTGCAGTACAAACGTGGATTCTTTGTAGACTGGCGGGTTTGTGATAAGTTCAAAAAGGAATGGTTACCCCAATGTGATTTCCTTTTGGATACCAACAAACCTGATTCACCCAACCTTGTGGACATGGTCACCATGCAGAAATGCTTTACCCAGGCCGTGAAACAACCTTTTAGAGTAGTTCCTTTCTTTGATCCCGGACCCTGGGGGGGACACTGGATGGAAGAAGTATGTGATTTGGAAACGGAAGGCAAACCCAATCATGCCTGGTGTTTTGATTGTGTACCGGAAGAAAACAGTGTATTATTCGAAATTGGGGAGACAATCATTGAAGTTCCTTCCATTGATTTGGTGTTTTTCAGAAGCCGGGAATTGTTGGGGCCAAAAGTTGAAGCCCGTTTTGGAAAAGAATTTCCCATTCGTTTCGATTTCCTGGATACCATTGGCGGGGGAAATTTAAGCCTTCAGGTCCATCCGGATACAGGTTTTATTCAGGAAAACTTTGGTATGCATTATACACAGGATGAAAGTTATTACATTCTGGATGCTAAAGAGGATACAAAAATTTATCTGGGTGTAAAGAAAGATTGTGATGCAGAGGATTTTATTGATCAACTTAATGAAGCCCAAAAGAGTGGTCCTCCTTTCGATGCGGATAAATTTGTAAATACTTTTCCGGTAAAAAAACATGATCATTTTTTAATTCCTGCCGGAACAGTTCATTGTTCAGGAAAAAATACGATGGTGTTAGAAATTAGTGCCACGCCTTATATTTTCACTTTTAAAATGTGGGATTGGGGCAGACTCGGATTGGATGGGAAACCACGGCCAATAAATATTGATCGTGCCACCAAGGTAATTGATTATAGTATAAATACAGATGTAGCCAAAAATGAATTAATCAATCAGGCTGAGAAAGTGAATGAAGGAGAGGGATGGATAGAAGAAAAAACCGGTTTACATAATAGGGAATTTATAGAAACAAGGCGCCATTGGTTTACCAAACCAGTTCTACATGATACGGATGGAATTGTAAATGTGCTTAATCTGGTTGAAGGTAGGGAAGTACTGGTAGAAAGTCCTACCCATGCATTTTCACCTTTTATCGTCCACTATGCCGAAACTTTTATTGTTCCGGCAGAACTTGGCGAGTATATGATTCGTCCTTATGGTGAAAGCGAAGGGCAAGAAGTAGCCACAATCAAAGCCTATGTAAGATAGATAGATCAATCAAACTTGTTAGCATAAAATGGTTTATAATAATGACGAGCGAATTGTAATGACACTGGATGCCGGAGGGACAAACTTTGTTTTTTCGGCAGTTCAAGGGAATAAAGAGATTGTTACCCCAATAAGTCTCAAAGCCTTTCCCAACGATTTAAGGAAATGCTTGAATAGTCTGAAAATGGGCTTTCATAAGGTGTTTGCACAACTGAGTAGTCCTCCTGTGGCCATTAGTTTTGCTTTTCCTGGGCCCGCAGATTACACTAATGGAATAATAGGGGATTTGCCAAATTTCCCTTCTTTCAGAGGTGGTGTGGCACTTGGACCAATGTTACAGGAAGAATTTAAAATACCGGTATTCATCAATAATGATGGAAGTTTATTTGCACTGGGAGAAGCATTAGCAGGAGCCTTACCAGAGATAAATCAGCTACTTGCCAAACAGGGAAACCCTAAAAGATTCGGGAATATAGCTGGATTAACCCTGGGTACCGGCTTTGGAGGAGGGATAGTTGTGAATAACGAATTACTGGTAGGAGACAACGGATGTGGCGGTGATGTATGGATTTTTCGAAATAAAAAACACCCTGATTATTTTATAGAAGAAAGTGTGAGTAAGCGGGCTGCAAAAAGAGTTTATAAACAGCTTTCCGGAGACCAGACAAATTTGACTGCGGAGGAAATTTATCAAATTGCCGAAGAGCAATTGGTAGGGGATACAGAAGCTGCAATTTCTGCTTTCCAGGAGCTTGGAGAAATGGCAGGTGATGCCATAAGCCATGTCGCCACCATCGTAGATGGAATTATTGTAATTGGAGGAGGTTTGTCAGGAGCTTATAAATATATCCTTCCTTCCATTGTGAAGGAATTAAACAGCCATCTACAATCTTTCAGTGGAGAGTCTTATCCCCGATTACAGGCAAAGGCCTACAACCTTTCCCAGCAAGAACAATTGAATGAGTTTTTGAATGTAAAAGGAACTGAAATTCCTGTGCCGGGAACAGATAAAACTGTCCCTTATATTTCCCAAAAAACAACCGGAGTAATGCTTTCCAAATTAGGGGCAAGTAAGGCAGTTTCTTTAGGTGCATATGTGTTTGCACTCCAAAAAATAGATTGTATTTAGTTAAAGGAATAATTTTGATTTCGGTTGAATAAACTTTTACCAATTTAAGGTTGAGGTTCGCGATGTTAGAATTTTAAATTTAAATTAAGCAAAGAACTGAAAACAATGCATTCCATTAAAATTCTCTTTTAATGGTAATGTCGTAGGAAAAATATTTGGTTTGATAATAGACCAGATTATATTCCACAGGCCGGTCTCCTCTGTCACAAACAATGCGCTCCCGCCTTAATACAGGATTCTTTTCATCGATTTCCAGAAGTTGGCAAAGATTTTCATTCGGCATTATTGCTTGTAATTTTTCCTTTGAAACTGCAACGATGACATGGTGTTCCTCTTCCAGCAACTCATATAGAGGTTGATTAAAATTCTCTTTCCCGTTTATTCCCGTTCTTGGATGAAAATAGGAAACCGAATACAAATATTTGGCATCTTTTGACCCTCTTATCTTTTGCAACCGCCATACTTCCCTCCCTTCTTCTATGGACAATGCATTACTGACAATTGCATCAGATTTAACCGCATCCAGCTTCACCAGATAATCTACCACCTCAATTCCTTTATTTTTCATCTCTTTGGTAAAGGATATCCAATTTTCTAGTCGGGTTGAGATATTTTGTTGAATTACTCTGGTACCTACTCCTTTTTTTCTTTCGATAATTCCTTCGTGCACCAGTTTGTTTATGGCTTGTCTTATGGTATTTCTGGAGACACCAAGGCTTTTGGAAAGTGCAGTTTCCTTAGGCAAAAGGCGTTCTCCACTAAGATACTCTTCCTGTTTTATTAAATCCCTGAGATATTGTTCTATCTGAGCATGAAAAGGAACCGGGCTTTTTTGATCTAGTTTAAAATCCATAGTTAAATTTGTTTAAACAATTAAACAATAAGATTTTTAGTAAACCAAATAATACATAGATAATCTTTTATTTTGTTTAGTTGAACAATAGATAGTAAATATTCCAAATAGATTTAAATCACTTAAATTATTTATTAGACAAGGCCTTCATTAATATGTTTAAACATATGAACATTAAAAAACTTTCTCTATATTTACATTATATCAGAAGGGGACTTAAGTATACCAATAGATGAACCACCAAGACATATAAAATGAAAAATCTGACAATCATATTTTTAGCCCTTATAGCTTTAGGGTGTAGTTCTAAAAAGCCAGAGTTAAGTTCTCCGCTGGCAGATAAAATCTTACAAAATAAAAACTTTGAATTTGTCAAAGATAAAGCGATTGATATAATTTCATCTGGATTTAATGCAGGAGATGGTTACCGTGAAGTTTGGATAAGAGATTATAATACATTTTTAGAATTGGCAGCAGAAGTACACCCAGATAGTTTGGCTAGAGAAAATCTACTCGTCTTTTTCCATATGCAGTCTGAAGATGGAAATATTATAGATGGTTTTACACCTGCAGAGCTAATTAGCAAAGAAGAAACAGATTTTAGCTATTTTGAATTGGAACCTCGCTATGCTGGCCATAAGAATACAGTAGAAACCGATCAAGAGACTTCTTTGATTCAATCAGTTTATAAATACATTAAAGTTACGGGCGATACTTCTATTTTAAATGAACAGGTAGGAACTCAAACTGTAACAGAAAGAATGATAGGCGCAATGGATTTTCTTATGAACCATCGCTACTCACAAAAGTATGGATTGATATGGGGAGCTACCACTGCAGATTGGGGAGATGTGCAGCCTGAGCATGGTTGGGGTGTAGATTTAGATGAAAATACTCATCGAGCAATTGATATTTATGACAATGCGATGTTTATAATTGCCTTGGATAATCTGATGGAGATGGATCCAAAAACAAAAACTAAATGGGCTCCAATTCGAGAAAGAATTGTAAAGAATGTTCGCACATATTTATGGGATGGTGAAGCTCAGAAGTTTATTCCACACATATATCTTGAAGATTCTCCTTTTCCAGATGACTTTAATGAAAATGAAATCTATTATTTTGGAGGTACGGCCATTGCCATAGAAGCAGGCTTACTTAGTAAAGATGAAATAAAGGCTTCTCTCGATGAGATGGTTAAAAGAGTAAAAGAGGCAGGAGCTCCTTCAATCGGACTTACCCTTTATCCTCCTTATCCAGAAGGGTATTTTGAAAATCAGATTATGAATCCGGTATATAATTATCAAAATGGTGGCGACTGGACTTGGTTTGGTGGAAGGATGATTCAACAGCTTATTAGATATGGTTTTATAGAAGAAGCCTATGAGCAAATCCAACCAATGACTGATAGAGTTGTAAAAAATGATGGTTTTTATGAGTGGTATACTGTAGATAATAAACCAGAGGGTTCTGGTACTTTCCGTGGTTCAGCAGGAGTATTATTTGTGGCAATAAATATGCTCGAAGAATGGGCTAAGGAGAATAAAAGCATGTTTGAAAAGGAAGTTCTAAATGATGGTATTTGATTAACAAAAACTCAATAGCAACATCTTTTTAAATAAAAATTGAAAATTGGTATTCGAGAATTTTTTAATAAATAATGCGAATCAAGAGTAAAATTTGAAAAAAGAAGCGTAAAGCTGATTTTAGTAGAATGCAACTTCAACTAAAATTAATCAAGCTTTACAGCTTCATTCAGGACTGCTATAATACTGAATTGCGCTGGCATTGCCAACGTTTCAGTAATAATGGGAATAAGGGTGATTTTACTGATATTGAGATACTCACCTGCTATTTTTTTGCCATACTGGAAGAGCAGAGGTTCCAGATAAAGCAGATGCATTCCTATATCCAGAAATACTGGCTGGACTGGTTTCCCGACTTGCCAAGCTACCAAGCCTTCAATGCCAGGCTGAATCGACTTGCAGATGCACTGCCTCTGCTACTGGGGCTGCTTTCCGAGAGGCTACATCCAAGGAAAGAGCTCAGCTGCAGAGACTTTTTGCTCGATTCGATGCCTATTATGCTCTGCAAGGGCAAGAAGCGGGGCAAAGTAGCCACAGAATTGGCAGACAAAACCTACTCTTCTTCCAAAAGCCTCTATTATTATGGACTAAAGTTGCATTGGATGGGTATGAGTCAGGCTGGTACATTGCCGCTGCCTATATGGATGGAGCTGACGCCAGCATCAACGCATGACTTACCGAGCATGAGACAGATAGTGGGGAATCTATGGGGGTGTAGGGTATTCGGCGACAAGGCTTATGCAGCTGAAGATGTAGGCAATCAGCTGGAAAAGCAATATGCAGCGTTATTTTGTCCTGAAAAGCGGAAGAAGGGGGAATCGGAGTGGGAAAGACAGTTTAATGAAGCATTTAGGGTTCTTTACGGGAAGGCTGTCTCAAGTGTAAGGCAGCCGATAGAATCTTTCTTCAGATGGATGATTGAAAAGGTAAATATCCAGAATGCCTCAAAAGTACGGTCCACAAAAGGGCTCAATGTACATGTTTTTGGCAAAGCTGCTGCTGCTATTATGATGCTAATTGGGTTTTAACAATTGATTCGCATAAATAAATATTATCACGAATGATTTATTAAAGCACTTCTAAAATCTACTCTCAAATTGTGTAATGCAGTAGCAATCATCATCACTGAATCCCTAACATCTTCGGTTCTCAATCTAATTTTATTACGGATGATTTTTAACCGTTTTACACCAGCAAAAGCATGCTCGATACGTACTCTCAAACTACTGATGACCTGATTGATTTGCTTTTGCAAGTCTGTCAACTTTCCATTTCTTGGTGTTTTGTATGGGAGTATGATGTTGGGATGATCATGTTGTGCTCCTTGAAATCCTAAATCCGCTAACATATTAATAGGTGTTGTTGTTATATTCAAATCATTCCAGATTACTTTATCATGTATACTGCCTTGATAAGAATAAGTCAAATAGTGGATATAACCATTTGAATCACTAATAGCCAAGTGTTTAGCTGTATGTAATTTTTTCTTTCCGTTCCACGGCGGCCACTATATTCTTCCCTTTGCCCTTCTATATCACAACGACGAGGAACTATGCGCTCTGTAACATCTATTAGTAGGTAATCAAAGGATTCATTAGCTTGAAAATTATTCATTGATTCGGGCATGTATCCCAAACGATGCAAGGTCTCCTCCAATACGGGAAGTAAGAACCTGATCCACTCGCTTACCTTACTCTGTGCCATACCAAAACAGGCTCCATGATAAGCTTGATTAGGGTTCTCTTTCAAGTACATCAAGATAAAATCAAGCTTGGCTCTACTGCCGTAAAGGCTACTATTAATATGTTCTTTATATGATCGATAAACCCTACGCTTTCCTTTAAGTGTCATTACACTACATTTTTGGCTGACCTGTTGAGAAAAAATATTTAAAATCTTTCTGTATTCTACTTGGTTCAGACTGGTTAATGCTCTAAGTTTAGTATCGGTTGTCATTGGTATCGCTTTGTTAGGTGTCGCAACCTTAAGCTAATACTTGGCAACCATTTTTCTCCTTAATATTCTATTCGTGATATTCTTTAATACATGTCGTAAATTATTTATCCCCGGAAAGTCAAAATTAAATCCATTAAGTTTAGAATCCGCAGTAGTATCATATCGATTAGGGATGTTTTCTACGTCAAAAGTGAAATTTCTATGAATGAATTAAGACAATTGAATAGAAAGACTCATTTTCAGTTAGAAAAAACTTTTGCACCCATGAAACAGACCAACTTAAAAAGTGATAAAGCCAGAGTAAAGCAACTGGAAGCAGAACTAAAATTGTTACAAGGCAAATTGCAGGATGCTGAATTGGAATCAAAAGTGTGGAAAAAGATGGTAGAAATAGCTGAGAGAGAATTAGGCATTCCCATAAAGCTTGCAGCCGCAAATAATTCTGGAGGCCACCTCGTGGTATAAAACGTCAGTTGAAATAATTCATGAATATCCATTGTATGGTGTAGGCAGAGTTAGTCTTAGAAGAAATAGATAAAATCAGGCAATTACAACTACAAATTGGTTGTGTAAAATTGCACCGTCAATTACGAGGTTTTTTACAGAGTCATAAGATTAAACTGGGAGAAAAGAAGCTGAGAAGTTTACTTAAAAAACATGGTTTACTAAAGCCACACAGAAGAAAAATAGCTAAAACTACCTTTTCTGGCCATGCCTTTCGGATTTATAAAAATTTAGTAAAAGATGTAAAAGTAACAGAGTCAGAACAAGTTTGGTTAAGTGATATCACTTATGTAAGGAGTAATCATGGCTTTAGTTATCTGAGTTTGATCACAGATGTCCTCCAGACCGGACTTATTCAAGAAAAATAGTAGGGTGGTCACTAAGAAATGACTTATGTTTAGAAGGTCCACTAGAAGCATTGAAGATGGCTATAAAAACAGGAAATATCCAGACCGAGAATTGATCCATCATTCGGATCGTGGGCGCCTGCAAGGTATTCAATATTGCAGCAAAGCATATATCAAGCTATTAAAAAAGCACAAAGCTAAAGTTAGTATGACCCAAAGTGGTAATCCATACGATAACGCATTGGCAGAACGAATGAATAATACGATTAAAAATGAATTTTTAGAAGGTCGAGGAATAATGGGTTTAGCATCAGGTAAACGGCAATTATCCCAGATTATATGGGTCTACAGTGATTGCAGGTTACACTGGAGTGCTCCGGCACCCGGCTTAGATTTTAAAACACCAGAACAAGTTCACCAGTATGATTTAAAAGTGAAAAAACGCTCGAAAAAAGTAGATTGGGAACTGAGAAAGAAAAGGAAAAAAGAGATTGATTTAGAGAAAATACAATATTATCGCTATTGAAAAAGTACAACTTTTATCGACAGACAAACCTTTTGTTTAAACTAATTCTTGGCTAAACCTTTTTTGCCACAAGACATTTTAGCACGTAAAAAAATCCCCCAAATACCTTATTCAAGGTTTATGGTTTTTTTTAGATCTTTCATAGCAATCACTTTAAATTGATTTTCTTTCATATACTGCAAAATTTCTTCAAAAAATCCTTCTGAGGTAGTGTATCCTGGATGGGCAATATCTGGTACTCCGTGAATGGTGAATAATAGCACTTGGTTTTTGGGTAAATTTTTAAATGCATTTAATGTACGATCTTTTAGTTTTTCAGTAGAGCCCATTGTAAAACTTGGCAGAGCTAAAAGTTTATCTTCTTTTTGTTTATAATAATTGCTTCCTCCTTGGCGGGCGTACAAATACCCCAATTCATTTAGAACAACTTGAGAAAGAGAATCGTACCGATTACCGGGATATGCGAATGAGATAGGTTTAGGAATGCCATATTCCAAACATTTTTTTTCAACATATTCAACCTCTTCTTTCATTCCTTCTCGCGAAAGTTTAGTCATATTTTTATGATGGCCAGTATGATTACCAATTTCGAATCCCATTTTGTGTAATTCTGCTATTTGCTCCCAATTCATATAATACACAGAATCAGCGGGAGTTTTTCTAGGCATTTCACAAACAAAAAAAGTGGCATTGTAGCCATACTTTTGTAGAAGTGGAGCTACTATTGAATAATGACTAATTTCAGCATCATCAAAACAAAGTACTACAATTGGTGAATTATCTTTTTCAATATTTTGTGATGCTACATCGATAGAAACTATACATAAAAGCGAGATCGTTAGAAGAAGTATGTTTTTCATTTAGTTGATAGATTAAGTGTATAATGATTTGCTATAAATGCAGATAACAAATCATTATACATGGACAAAAATTATAGATTATTTAATTAGAATTGATTTAGACATAATGTTTTCATCAATATAAACTTTTACGATATATAATCCTGAACTAAGAGAACTGGCTTTAATTTCTGTATTTATTTCTGATAAATCACCAGACAACTTAGGTATTCCATCAAAAGAGAATACTTTGTAGGAGCCTTGTGTAGTATTATTTGTTAGTTCTAAGTTAAAAATACCATTGCTCGGATTAGGATACACTTTAAATGAAGAGCCTTCTGAAACTTGAGCCTGTTTTTTGGGTAATATACAACAGTCGATACCTTGCATGTTTCCACCAGCAATTTCTAAATAATCTATATTGGCTAGTCCATCAAATGTTTTTGCTATTAGAGATATGGTATTTGTACCTGTTTTTAGCTCTACTGATGTAAAAGTAGTTTGCCAGCTATTCAATCATTGGTTGAAGGAAAACTAATTAGACCATTCTGCTTATGACCATTGATAAGTACAATTCCTTTCCGATCTTTATTAGAACCATTGGCAAAACGCCAATTAAGGTCGTAAGTACCAGCATCTTCCACCGAAACAGACCAAGTAATACTACTGCCTATAAAATTTATTGTATTAGCATAACCTGCTCCACTATATCCTGTTTGGTCAGAATCAATATCACCGATTAAAAAACAAAATCCATTCTCATTTTCTTGAATAACATTAGAATTTGCTGCTATTGTAGTAATGTTTGGAGTAGGAGCACCATCTGCAAAGAAATAACCAGTATGTGCAGGTTGATTGTAGCCAATATTTTGGCGAGCGATATTCATTCTATATAGTGGATCATGCATAAGTGTATAGTTTTTATGCTCTGTTGGAATGGTTGTGGCAATTATGTAAAGAGATTAATTATGTAAACAGTTTATTGTAAGTTGCTGATATTCAGATGATAAATATTTCATTTGTTTACATAACATTTGGTGGGGGATTCAGGTTTTAATCTGTTTAATACTGTGATTATTCACGTATTAAATTGACTAAATATGAAAACACCAATTGAAGATTTTGATAATCTTTCTGCAAAAACAAGTACGTTCATGCTTAAACGGCTTTCTTACTCGGAGAAAACCACTGTATCTATTCAGTACCATTTTATGCAGATAAAAAAATTGATGCTTGAAAATAATATCAGCTATTTTGATAAGCACAATGTGAATCTAATAATACAACTTAAGTTTGGTAATCGTGCTTACTCATCATTAACTAGATATGAAAAGGCCTTTATTTGTGCAGCAAATAAATTGCTGGAGTTTCAATTGTATGGAAGTATAGTACTGAGTATGGCTCCCAAAAAAGCACCACTTATATTTGATGGGCCGATTGGGGAGGTAATTAACAGTTTTCTTCATTTTAAAATTCATAAAGCCAGATTATCAAAAATCCGTTTGAACTGTTACAGGAGGAATCTATTTTCTTTTCAGAGCTTTTGTAGTAAACAGCACATTACTTCTTTAAAAGAAGTTGATATAGCATTCATACTAGAATATATTAATTGGATAGATGTAACTAAACCAAATCCAATATATACTATCATTTCAACACTTCGTAGTTTTATGCAGTATGTGTATGAGCAAAATCTTACTAGTATTAATTATGCACTAAAGATTCCTAAGTATAAAACTATTAGGCAGCCTAAACTTCCTTCAACCTATAATCCTGAAGAAATTGAAAAACTATTACAATCTATTGATAGAAGCAGTCCTGTTGGAAAACGTAATTATGCCATGATCTTACTAGCAGCAAGGCTGGGGTTAAGAGCATCAGATATAGTTTGATCAAATTCAATGGGAAAGTAGCATTTTGAACATCAAGCAATATAAAACTGGAAAAGAGTTGACTTTACCTTTATTAGCAGATGTAGGCAATGCACTGATTGATTATCTGAAATTCGGACGCCCAAAAAATAAAATATCCTATGTGTTTTTAACTGAACGTCCACCATGTGGTCGACTTAACAGTAGTAATGTAGTGACACATGTAGTGCAAAGAGCATTTTTAAGGGCTGGGATTAACACTAAAAACAGAAGGTTTGGGCCACACGCATTGAGACATTCTCTAAGTTTCAGTATGCTAAATGCACAAACTGCCTTACCAGTGATTACTGAAGTCTTAGGTCATAAAAATACTGAGTCAACTAAATATTACCTAAGAATAGATCTCCATTCAATGAGACAGTGCATGTTGGAGGTTCCCATCGTATCCACTGATTTTTATTTACAAAAACACGAGCTGTTTTATGAAAAGAGTCTTTAAAAGTATCTATGCAAATCATCTAAAGGAGTATATTGATTTAAAGAAAAAGCTAGGGTTCAAATATAGAACATCTACACTCTTATATCTTTATATTGATGAGCTTGCTTATAGTAGAAGGGAGTCTACTATTGGCATTACCAAAGCATTTGCAAATAAATGGTCACAAAAGCGGGAGAATGAATCTAGTCAGTATCATTATAACCGTGTCAGGCATCTAATACAATTTTCTGATTATTTATGTCAATTAGGAGTTGACTCGTATATTCCAAAACTGCCTAAATTTCCTACTAGCACTTTTGTTCCTTATATATATTCAGCAAAAGAGATGGAGGCACTCTTTCAAGCATCTGATAATTTAAGACTTCGTGTTCGAAAAATGGATTCAAGTATTTTTAGCTTTCCTACTTTGTTGAGAGTATTGTTTGCTACAGGTATCAGAATTAATGAGGCTTTAGCTTTAACAGATGAGGATGTAAATCTAGAAGCTGCATATTTGAAGATAACGGATTGTAAAAATGGAAAAGACCGGATTATACCAATTGCACCATCATTAATAGCTGTTTGTCAACAATATTTATACTACCGGAACAAACTTCCATTAAACTCAACACCTAAGCATTTTTTTATATCACTTAATGGTAATAAGTGTGCCAAAGGTAGTAGCTATAATTGGTTTAGAGCTTGCTTATATGAGGCAGGAATTCCTTATGTAGGTAGACATCATGGGCCAAGAGTACACGACTTGCGTCATACTTTTGCTGTAAATGCACTGGTAAGTATGGTTGAAGCAGGAATAGATATGTATGTAGGACTTCCTATTTTATCTAATTATTTAGGTCATCAATCTCTAGGTGCAACAGAGCATTATGTAAGGCTTACTACTGCCATGTTTCCAGATCTGATGAAGGAAATAAATACATTCTGTTTTGATGTGTTTCCAAAATTTAAAACACATGAAGAAAGTAACTGACTTCTCTAGGTATATCTCTGATTTTATATCCAGATACCTACCCAATCAAAGACGTGCCAGTCCAAATACGATAGCTGCTTACAGAGATACATTCGTATTACTGATTGAATTTATTGAAACTACTAGATCAATAAAGGTGGAAAAACTCATGCTAGAGCATATTACAAAAAAGACTATTATTCACTTTCTTTCTTGGCTTGAAAAAGAACGAAAATGTAGTAATAGTACTCAAAATGCACGCCTAGCTGCTATTCATGCTTTTTATAAATTTCTTCAGTATGAAGATTTAGCACATTTATATCCTTGTCAGAAAATCTTATCAATACACTTTAAGTCCACTAAACAGCCTGCTGTAAATTACCTCACAATAGAAGGGATAAAGCTCTTATTAAAGCAACCCAATATTCATACTAAAAAAGGAAGACGTGACTTAGCACTTCTTTCATTGATGTATGATACCGGTGCCCGAGTACAAGAATTAATTGATTTATCTCCTTCTATGTTACATCTAGGATCACCAGCGACGATAAAGATCATAGGTAAAGGAAATAAAGCTCGTTTGGTTCCTATGTTAGAAGCACAAACCATTCATCTAAAACAGTATATGAGAGAGTCTGGTTTGGATAACCCTGCTTTTAATACATATCCACTTTTTTATAATCATAGAAAAGAAAAGTTTACACGAGCAGGGATTAATTATCTAGTCAAAAAATACATGAATATGGCACGTAAAGAAAATAGTTTACTCATCCCCAATAACATGAGTTGCCACTCATTACGACACTCTAAGGCGATGCATTTACTTCAAGCTGGAGTTAACTTGATTTATATCCGTGATATACTAGGTCATGTCAGTGTACAGACTACCGAGATTTATGCGCGAGCAGATTCTAAGCAAAAAAGACAGGCATTAGAAGCTGCATATGTCAACTTACATCCAGATGAAGAACCTTTATGGGAAAATAATGAGAACTTGGTTAGTTGGTTGAAGAAGTTCTAATATTTTTTATGTAAAGTGATTATGTGCTAACGCATGGAATATCATTGCTTTTTACATAATGCTTTACATAAATCGCATATCGTGCCTTGCAAGAAGAGTTCAAGGAGATGCGGACAGAGAAGATATCCTCAAAGGAAGCAAATATCAAGTTGCCTTGGGTACATACGGCAATAGGTAATGCCAAAAAAGTATTGCAGGGTATCTATCATCATGTAAGACCTGAATATCTACAAAATTATCTGGACGAGTTCTGCTATAAATTGAACAGGACTTATTTTGGTAACAAGATTTTTGATAGGTTATTGGTAGCCTGTACACTAACTTAGCTTGGGGTAAGTTTGCCGAGTATCATTAAACGGGTGCACGACAAACTTCCCAAGTTGACCTATCATCGTTGAATTATCTGAGATAATGAGTATCTTGTCATAGTACAAACCAAAAGAATCCTTACGATGAAAGAAGATGCCATTACCCAGAAAATAGCCAATGAACTCAAGGCATGGCTTGCAGCCGCGAAAGAGTCTCAAAAAGGTCAGACCGACTTTTACGAATATGAAAAAACATTTGTAGAACTTTGGCTCAAACTGGGCAGGGAGGTTCTTCAGGATGGTCTTGGTGATGGCCATTACAAAAAGAACATCAAAAAAAAGTAAGGACCAGTCTAGGTACATTAGTACTCGACAAACAACATCCCTTAGCGGTTTGTCCCCATGGCTTCAGGATAAGTGCCTATCTACAAGAACTGATGGTATTTTTGGGTAGCGACTATGTATTCGGGCAGGCCAGTGAGACCCTTGACAAGTTATTGGGTATCAAGGTGAGTGCTAAACAGGTAGAGCGTGTCAGCGAGCGTATAGGTCAGATAATTGAAGATGAGCAAGTTTTGAAGAAGACCAAGTCACAGGAAAAAACATGTACCGATATCGTTTCGACCCACTATCATTATGTCGAAATGGATGGTTCGATGATATTCACAAGGGAGGAAAAGTGGAAGGAGATAAAGCTGGGCAGGGTGTTCAGCGTTCCTATCAAAGAAGCCTTGGAAGGTCCGCAGTTAGATATTGGGGAATCGGAATATGTGGCACACCTGGGCAGTTCAGATGAATTCCTTCCAAGACTACAAGTACTCGTCCCAAAAGTAGAGCATCCGATTTTTATTGCCGATGGCGCACCTTGGATCTGGAAATGGGTGAAAGAGAATTATCCTAATGCCGTCCAAGTACTGGATTACTTCCATGCTATGGGATATGCCCATGATTTCGCCAAGGTGGCTTTTCTGGACAAAAAGGACTATGATAACTGGATAGGTGGTGTGGAGAACTATCTGCTCACTGACCGGGTGGAGGCACTTACACGTCATATGGATTGGCTGGCCGAAAGGGTGGTTCCAGAAAGCCTTTCCATGCTGAAAAGGCTAAAGGAATATTACTTGAAAAACTTACATAGGATGTACTATGGGACATTGAGAAAAAACGGGGTTTTCATCGGCAGTGGTGCCATTGAGTCGGCGCACCGAAATGTGATACAAAAAAGAATGAAGTTATCAGGACAGCGATGGTCGATTAAGGGTGCACGTGCCATGCTCCAACTCAGGGTGACTAAGAATCGTGCAAAATGGGACACAGTTGTTGACGTAATCAGAGGACGACAAAGCCCACTAAAAATAGCTGCTTAGAGGAAGTTTGTCGTGCACCCCATTAAACATTAAACTAAAATTATATGATCAGACCTCTTATTATAAAATTGGGCTAGATAGAAATAAAAGATCAAATATACTTTGTTTAAATTGTATTATTTAACATAATAATAGTTATGGACTCTTTTGAAATCTCCTAGAATCCAGCGATTAGCTTAAGCAAGCTTATTGATTAACACAAACAACTTGTACCTTTCTGGCAGTTAGCTTTTGGAAGAAGCCCTAAGGCCAAATGGTGCTTATTAAGCCCTGCAGGCCGCACCCTTCCTGAAATCTGGCTGGGAAGTATAAAGTCCTCAGGGACGATTGTTGATTTAATTGGTGGCACACTAAGTGACCCCGTATGGAATGATTCATCAAACTTTAAGATACCTCCCCCAAAAGCTTTTTTAAAGTTTAAAATGTAAAATTATGAAAAAGAAAATCACAATGGAGGTAGTTAATCCCCTTGCAGCCGGTATTGATGTAGGTTCTAGAAGTCATTTTGTAAGTATTGGTCAAACAAAAGAAGATGTTAGAGAATTTGGTGTATATACCAAAGATCATAATGCAATGATTGAGTGGTTAAAGAAAGCTAAGATTACTACGGTAGCCATGGAAAGTACAGGTAGTTATTGGCAAACATTATTTAGTGCATTACAATTGGCAGAATTTGAGGTAATACTGGTTAATGGCAGGGATGTAAAAAATGTGAAAGGTAAAAAGACAGATATGTTAGATTGTATTTGGATTCAAAAACTACACAGTCTGGGGCTTTTAAGAGGTAGTTATTTACCTGATGAACATACTCGAGAATTGCATACCTATTGTTTATATAGACAGAAATTAATAGAACAAAGCTCCAAGTATATAAATAGAATACAGAAGAATCTTCGCTTAATGAATATTAGGTTAGATGTTGCTATCAATGATATTACAGGTAAAACTGGTTCTGCTATCCTTAATGCTATTCTTTTAGGAGAGAGAAATCCCAAAACACTTTCAGAACTAGCAGATGTAAGGGTCAAAAAAAGTAAAGAAGAAATTGCTAAATCTTTAGATGGGGAATGGAAAGACGACCTACTATATGTTATTAAAGACTGTTGGCAAACTTATCAATATTACCAAGACAGAATTCGAGACCTAGATATTTGCGTAGAAAATACACTAAAAAAGGGGCTTAATATTATTAAAAAAGTAAAACTTCCAGATGTTGGAATGAAACAGCTAAGTAAAAATGATCCAAAATTTGATTTACGTTCACTGGCCTATCAGATACTTGGCATAGATCTATATCAAATTGGAGGGGTTCGAAATGGGACAGTATTAACAGTTTTGAGCACATTGGGAAGTGGAATTAATAAATTTCCTACCTCTAAACACTTTGTGAGTTGGCTAAGGTTAGCTCCTAATAATAAAATAAGTGGTGGCAAAATATTAAGTAGTAGGACTCAAAAAGGGAAAAATCAGTTGAGCATTTCACTTAGAAGAGCTGCTAATGCAATTGGAAATACTAAAACTCACCCACTTAAAAAGTTTTTTTCTAGAATCGCTTACAAAAAAGGTAGAGGTGCAGCTATTACTGCTACTGCCAGAAAATTAGCTGTAATTATTTATAGGATGCTTCTCTATAAAGAGGACTTCAATCCAGGACTCCATGCGAATGAGGAAAGGGAAAGGCTGAAAAAGATCATAGCAGTCAGGAAAAAAGTGGCAGCATTGAACCTTACTGATGCCGAAAAGGGAGCTATTTTCACTTAGGAGGCAAGGAAAGTGGAAGAGTTGTATGGAATAGCCTTACAGATTTCTACACTTTTTTAGAGTATAATCATAGAATTAGTGACTAAAGTATGTTGTACTATTTTTAGAATCCTTTTACACCATTAAATTCATAGTAGTCTTCTAGATTGATTTCTTTTTTACGGCTCTTTCGGTTTTTCCAATCAGGTTTCCAACCGGGAGCTTTCCACCGTTTATGTATTTTACCCTCCAAGCAATGTGCTTGAGCAGGGGTGAGGTAATCTACACTGGCATGGGGTCTGATATTATTATATGCTTCAATGTTTTTTTCCATTGTGGCTGAAGCTGCTGCGGTAGATAAAAACCCCTTCGGTTTACCATATAAAAACTCCGTTTTCAGCGTCCTGTGCATTCTTTCAGCAATCCCGTGGGACGGCCCCCATTGTCTCTTGGGTCGCCAGTTTGAACCATACTAATTTCAATCTTATTTTTCTTCAAAAGCTTTGTATAATCATTGGAACAATACTGACTACCACGATCTGACCGGGTCGGCGGTCGATGGTGCATCAGTTTTACTGATTTCCTATTCTTTCTTTGTTTTAATGCCATTGATACTGTGTTTAAAAACAAATAAAAATCAGTAAATTTAATTACCCGAAAGAGGACATGGTAGGAAGTTTTATACCGAAGTCCATCTAGTTTAGAGTGAGTACTAACTCGCTCTTATTTTTTTGTATTGTACATGAAATTTCTTTTTGTGATTGATGTCGTTTTACATCAAACTCTTCTTTCGATTTCCACAACGAATAAATTAATATTAATAGCTTACGTTCTACAGCAATGACTCCAATCTTTTTGCAAGGCTTTTTTTCAATGACCCCCTCATAAAAATCATGTAAACTTGAATTCTTACTGTTACAAGCCGCAAGAGCAGGCATGTACAAAGCTTTTCTGATGTGAGAATTCCCGTTGCCACGGTGGCCTTTTTTAGAAATTCTAGCTCTTTTACTACTTTTTCCAGATTGGTTAAGTTGCACATCCAAGCCTGCATAACTTACCAACTGTTTGATGTTATTTACCAAAGAAAAATTATTAGTTTCAGCAAGTACGGTTAGTACACTTATCACACCTAGACCAGGTACTTTTGTAATTCTGTCAATGGTTTGCTTTATATCTTTTTCTTGCTCTACAAGTACAGATAGTTGTTGCTCTATTATTACAATCGTATCAAGAAGGGACTCGATTTCTTGCTCTAAGCGCTCAATAATGATTTTGGGGACATCAAAACCATTCTTATAAGCATGGAGCTGGTTAATTGCAGCCGTCTTCTTTTTTTGATATTGACTTCGCTCCCTAGTCAACAGTTTAATTTCTCTCAAAGTAGTATCGGGAGCTTGCCAAATGGGTAGTGTTCGTTCTAATCCCATACGACACAGCATAATAGCATCTAATTCATCAGTCTTAGATGGGACCTCCCAGATTTTGTGTCTAGACTTTCTGCAAAAGCTTTAGCTTTATTGGGCAACAGTACACTGACCCGTAGATTTGTATCCGATAAAACATATGCCAAGTTCTCATAATACACCCCTGTAGCTTCTACCACAAAAAGGGTCGGAAGACTGGTGTCATCTAGCTTTTTATTTGCCCAAACAATAAAATTTTCGATGTCGCTCAAGGTATTTTTGAAAATTCTCTTTGCCCCATATCGTACATCTAATTCTTGGGTAAGCATCCCATATTGAACCGAAAAGGTATCTTTTGAAATGTGGCAGCCACGCTGTCAATTCCGAAGCATTTTTTTAAAATTGTGTTTTTCATTAGAATTTCTTTATGGCCACCGTGGAACGGATTCTCACGTAAATTATCCGAGGTAGATATCTCTCCCCTAAATACTGTTGTTCCTATAAAGAAAAGAGAGAAATGAATTGTAAATCAATGGCCACAGTGGCAACTGCTCGATATCGTATAAAACGTATCTTCCATGGCGTCATTCTCTCCTCATCTTTTCTTGTAATTTAATACCTTAGATTAAGGGATTCAAACATACGTCCATGGGGGCCATCCGTAGCGCTTTCATCGGCCCTTCAGCTTCTAGACTATCTTCCATTGCCCAACCTACTACCTTTCTAGAATAAGCATCAGTAACCAAACTTAGATACGAGTAATTACCCTTTACTGGCACATAGGTCTACGCGACGCGGTAATATCGGATACCCATAATCTCTCAGGTCTAGTGACTTCTAAACTTCGACGTTTATCATTGTATTTTCTGTAATGATGATTGGAATTAGTAGTTCTGATGCCATCTCTTTTTTTTATCAGCAAACTTCTATCTCTAAGCAGCTCATGTAGTTTATCTCTGCCCATTTTAATCCCTTCAGTTTTTAGCCAATCTTTCATCAAAAAATGCAGCTTTGAAGTACCAATACCTGGCAATACTTCTCTGAGTGAACTTACTTTTTTGATGACTTTATCTGCTATTTCTTGATAAGCTTTCTCACGTCGTACAGCCTCATAATAACTTTGCCGATGTCGATCATAAAAACTACAGATTAAGGTCAAACTCAACAATGGAAACACAAGACGCATCTTGTCTACCGCCAAGGCCCAGACTTTTTTGCAGCTGCAAGCTTTATTATGATGTCAAATCTTTCTTCAGCGATTTCAATTAAAATATCCAATGCCTTATGCTTCATTTTAGCATAATTCAGCTCTTTCTCTTTTTGTTGGAGTGCTTTTTTGAGGGCTGCAATTTCAGCATCTTTATCCTTGTAGTCTGGATCATCCATTTGCATTGACTGTTTTTGAGTTGGTTATTTTCTCTTCGTCTTTCTGTTCTCAACCACTGTCTAAACAAGTTTACCGACCACCAGTATTATAGTATTCGATAATCTTCTGACGCTGTGCTAACGTCAAAATTCGTTTCGTTGGGACGACCTCAATGCTATTAAGTTAAGGAATCCACATGATGTGAAACAGCAAAATCTTACTATATTTAGATAAATTTTGTTATGTGAATTTAGAAAACGGTATTACCATGAACAGGATTCTCAATGAGAAGGTATCTTACGGACCTTCAAAAAAAAATCTTTGCCCTCATCCATAGCCCAAGGAGTCCTGAGCTTTACAGGTGCTCGGAAAAGGACTTTACAAGAGCTTCACCACTCAGTTTCGCCAACATAACCAAGTGTATCCTCAACCTTTTTAAGGAGTCTGTGGAGTACAATATACAAGAAATACTCCCAGAACTCTTGGCACCAGTAGTAACCGGTAGTGCCTTCACCCAGGCAAGATACAAGATATCGCCAACTTTCTTCAATGACCTCAATGGTTTGACTGTCGAGAGCTACATGATCTCGAACAAACGTTACTGGAAAGAACATGTGCTGCTCGCTGGCGATGGTAGCAGCCTGAACCTGCCCATCTCCGATGACATAAAGGACGTTTTCGGAGTGCATGCTACCACTTCCCACGGTGTGGACCGCTGCGCGGCACGGATATTCTTTATGCATGATGTGCTGAACAATATAGTCGTGGATAGCCGTTTGGACAGGATGGATACAGGAGAAAAATCCATGCTCTATGATATCCTTGAGACCATTGCCCACATGGAAGGCCTTTTCCTCTTAGATAGGAACTTCGGATATTTTTCGGTATTAAAGCATCTTATGTTTGCAGGGCGTGACTTCTGCGTACGTTTCGCTGTGGGTGCCTCCAACTTCACCAAGCAGGTGATGCTGGAGGAAAGGGAAGACTTTATCATAGAGTGGCGACCAAGTCGCAAGGAGCGGCTCACCTGCACCAGAGATGAGATGGACGATTCCCCCATAAGGGTAAGGGTGGTCAAGGTGGAACTGGATACCGGGGAGACAGAACTGCTCATCACTTCCTTGCTCGATCAAGATGAATACACCACTGATGACATCAAAGGACTCTACCATTTGAGATGGGGCGTGGAGGAATGCTTCAAGAAACTCAAACCCAAGATGAAGATAGAACAGTTCGGCTGTAAAAAAGCACAAGGTGTACTACAGGAGTTCTACGCACATATATTTACCCTCAACATGACCAGTCTAGTGGCCGCTCCTGCGCAGGATATCATAAAACGGAAAACGGCCAAGAGGCGGTTAGACTACAAGTGCAATTGGAAGAATGCCTATAGGTTCTGGCGAAAGAGTATCATAGATTTCCTCTCCTGTCGCTGTATAGATAGGATATTAAAGATACTCACCGATAAAATCGCAAGTTCGATGACAGCTATAAAGCCGGGAAGACATTTTCCAAGGGGGACAAGGATCAAGCAGCGGGCAGGTGTGATTACCCAGTACAACAAATAAGGAAAAGTCTGTAATAATCCATATCGCCCGATACCCAGCTTCCTGTATTTAGATAGTGAGGTCTAATTCTAATGTTCAAAATTTAAAATAGCAAATGATGATGGTGAAAATGTATCATCTGCAAATGTTATTGATACATTACCAATCAAAAAATAGATAGAAAAATGCTTAACTTAATAGCATTGGGGACGACCTCTGTCGAGTCGACCCTCGCTTTCGTTGTTGTTTTTTGTAATTTTTCTTTGTTTTTCATGGGCTTACAGCTTTGTGTAAGGCCAATTCCATACAACTCTTCCACTTTCCTTGCCTCCTAAGTGAAAATAGCTCCCTTTTCGGCATCAGTAAGGTTCAATGCTGCCACTTTTTTCCTGACTGCTATGATCTTTTTCAGCCTTTCCCTTTCCTCATTCGCATGGAGTCCTGGATTGAAGTCCTCTTTATAGAGAAGCATCCTATAAATAATTACAGCTAATTTTCTGGCAGTAGCAGTAATAGCTGCACCTCTACCTTTTTTGTAAGCGATTCTAGAAAAAAACTTTTTAAGTGGGTGAGTTTTAGTATTTCCAATTGCATTAGCAGCTCTTCTAAGTGAAATGCTCAACTGATTTTTCCCTTTTTGAGTCCTACTACTTAATATTTTGCCACCACTTATTTTATTATTAGGAGCTAACCTTAGCCAACTCACAAAGTGTTTAGAGGTAGGAAATTTATTAATTCCACTTCCCAATGTGCTCAAAACTGTTAATACTGTCCCATTTCGAACCCCTCCAATTTGATATAGATCTATGCCAAGTATCTGATAGGCCAGTGAACGTAAATCAAATTTTGGATCATTTTTACTTAGCTGTTTCATTCCAACATCTGGAAGTTTTACTTTTTTAATAATATTAAGCCCCTTTTTTAGTGTATTTTCTACGCAAATATCTAGGTCTCGAATTCTGTCTTGGTAATATTGATAAGTTTGCCAACAGTCTTTAATAACATATAGTAGGTCGTCTTTCCATTCCCCATCTAAAGATTTAGCAATTTCTTCTTTACTTTTTTTGACCCTTACATCTGCTAGTTCTGAAAGTGTTTTGGGATTTCTCTCTCCTAAAAGAATAGCATTAAGGATAGCAGAACCAGTTTTACCTGTAATATCATTGATAGCAACATCTAACCTAATATTCATTAAGCGAAGATTCTTCTGTATTCTATTTATATACTTGGAGCTTTGTTCTATTAATTTCTGTCTATATAAACAATAGGTATGCAATTCTCGAGTATGTTCATCAGGTAAATAACTACCTCTTAAAAGCCCCAGACTGTGTAGTTTTTGAATCCAAATACAATCTAACATATCTGTCTTTTTACCTTTCACATTTTTTACATCCCTGCCATTAACCAGTATTACCTCAAATTCTGCCAATTGTAATGCACTAAATAATGTTTGCCAATAACTACCTGTACTTTCCATGGCTACCGTAGTAATCTTAGCTTTCTTTAACCACTCAATCATTGCATTATGATCTTTGGTATATACACCAAATTCTCTAACATCTTCTTTTGTTTGACCAATACTTACAAAATGACTTCTAGAACCTACATCAATACCGGCTGCAAGGGGATTAACTACCTCCATTGTGATTTTCTTTTTCATAATTTTACATTTTAAACTTTAAAAAAGCTTTTGGGGGAGGTATCTTAAAGTTTGATGAATCATTCCATACGGGGTCACTTAGTGTGCCACCAATTAAATCAACAATCGTCCCTGAGGACTTTATACTTCCCAGCCAGATTTCAGGAAGGGTGCGGCCTGCAGGGCTTAATAAGCACCATTTGGCCTTAGGGCTTCTTCCAAAAGCTAACTGCCAGAAAGGTACAAGTTGTTTGTGTTAATCAATAAGCTTGCTTAAGCTAATCGCTGGATTCCAGGAGCATACATTTCTATCTCTCCCAAAAACTAAGATATTCGTTTATAATTGTTCTATTCATCAATCACATTACACATCCCCCAATTCGGGATAAAAGATAGGCTACTTTAGCGAGCTGATTTCTATTTACAGGTACCTATAAATTTTTAACAAGAAAAGCATTGTATATATTTAGATTCTAATGAATCAAATGCCATTTCAATGGCATCAGAAAATTATATAAAAATCCCTTATCTTCCTTAGATAAGGGATTTTCTATTTGAGCCATCACTTTTCTACTTCCAGATCATTCTACTAATAAAGTAAAAATTTATCTGTGTAAATTGAAGCATTATTATGCATATAAAAGATAGCAGTTACACCATTAATTGCTTAAAATCCTTTATCTCGCTTGAGGTAAAGGATTTTTTTTGCAGTGCATCAACATAGTTAAAACAAAAAATCAGTAGCCCTCATACAAAGACTACTGATCAAGTGAATATTGAGTTTATATTACTCTAAAGTTGGATTGAAACTTCCTCCCCAATCTACATTTTGCTCCAGATTACCATTGGCATCAATAGAAGACTGGCTAATCGGGAAGAAATAATAAGTATCAGGAACTGAAGAAATCTGTGTACCAGTATATGGAGTAATCAACAGGCTGTATTCAAAATCAGATGGTAATAACTCATTTGCATCTGCCTGAGCTTTTGCAGTAGAAATAGCCATTTCCGTTCCGTTTTCGTTAATCGCAATTGCTTCTACACCATGCTTGGAAATTCCATCCAATCTATCCAACATTCTCAATCTTCTTAAATCCCAGAATCGGTGGCCTTCAAAACAAAATTCTATATTTCGTTCTGCAATTATAGCTTCCCTTACTTCTTCTGTTGTGGTTGCTGTAATACCAAAATTATTACCTGAGCCTGGTTCGATGCCTGCTCTTTCTCTTAATTGTTTCAGTATTTCAAGTGCTTCGGTAGATTTGCCAGTTTCATTTGCAGCTTCTGCATAGTTTAACATTACCTCTGCAAAACGCATCACTACATAATCAACATCATATTGCTGCACTTCTGCCTGAGTAAGTGACAGATCACTTGCTTTCTTCACAAAGAAGCCACTATAGCGATTTAAATTAGTGGAATTAATATTGGCTTCCGGGTTGATTCCGTAATCGTCCAATTCATGAGCAATACCCAAAGACGTATATTGTCTGTGTCCGGCTTTTCCAGATACTTCATAAACACTTGCATTCCAAACTACCGATTTATTGAATCGTGGATCTCTGTTTTCCCAAAAGTTTTGTAAAAACTCCTCGTCTGTCATGAAATAATCGCTGG
This sequence comes from Chondrinema litorale, assembly GCF_026250525.1. GTDB lineage: Bacteria > Bacteroidota > Bacteroidia > Cytophagales > Flammeovirgaceae > Chondrinema > Chondrinema litorale. Next base: position 116,686 of record NZ_CP111056.1, on the reverse strand, counting down.
TAGGGTCATTATACAATTTACCATCCAGCATCGGAAATTCCTGTACAAATTCCCATGTAGGACAAGCTGAAGCAGGCCCCCGGCTTTCAGAACCAGGTCTAACACCATGATCCCAAGCAGCTGTTTTATTGGGGTAGGTATTAACTACAGCAAATACAGTTTCATTATTTCTCTCATCTAAAAATAGATCAGCATAATCTTCAATCAATCCATAACCTTGAGCTGTTAAATCATCATAGGCTTGTTTGTTCACTGTATAAGCCGTTTCCCAATATTGATTACTCCATGGATTAGAAGGATTGAACTGAGGAGAAGCTTTATAAAGCATCACTTTGGCATAAAAGGCTAAAGCAAAATTTTGGTCAATTTTACCATACACATCAGATGATGCTGGGATACTTTGAGGCAACAATTCAATGGCATCCAATAAATCCTGCTCAATTAAATCAAAACATTCGGCAGTTGAATTACGGCTAACCATTAAATCATCCTCATATCTGTCTTGAGGAGTTGTGATGTAAGGTACTCCACCATGATAAACCACCATATCAAAATATTTGTAAGCCCGCATGAAAAGCGCTTGCCCGGTGATTTCATCCTTAATCTCTTGATCCAAAGTGCCTGAGTTTACATCCTCGATAGCCTGATTGATCAGTCTTATTCTTGAATAATCCCAATTCTTGTAACTTCCATTGATAACTGTTACAAGACCTTCATAGAAAGGCATTCCGGTTATTTGTTCAGATGTATTATCAGCTGAAGCACTCCAGTTTCCAAAAATACTATAAAGGTTGGCTAAATACGCATTGGCCAGGTCTTCACTTTGCCAGACTAACTCTGAATCATAACTGTATATATTTTCAGTTTCAAGAACATCTTCGCATTGGGTAAGGGTAGATAATACCAATATCCCAATTATTAATAGTTTTTTTATATTCATTTTAATAACGTTTTATCAGAATTTAATATCAAGACCAAAAGTGAATGATTTCATGATTGGATAGGAATCATAATAATCCTGTTCCGGATCATGGAACTCTGTCATTTCTGAGATCACAAACAGGTTATTACTATTAAAGAATACCTGCGCACTTTTTAATCTTAAAGCTGAAACCACAGTTTCTGGCAAGCTATAACCAATGTTTAGGTTTTTAAGGCGAACGTAAGCACCGTTTGTAATCCAATAACTAGAGGTACCCGTACCAGACTCATACCAGTTATGACCTACCGGACGTGGATATTTAGCATCAGTATTTTCAGGAGTCCAAACATCATCTGCCCAAATTGGATAATAAGGTCTCACACTACCACCATGTTGACGCATGCCAGCACCTTCTTGATTACTAATAATTCTATCATAATTGCCAACACCTTGGAAGTGCGCATCTAGCGTAAAGTTTTTCCAGATTAAATTGAAACCAAAACCATAGTTAATTCTCGGCGAGTTGTTTTCTGAAAGTACTTGTATATCATTTCCATCAATAATTCCATCGGGTCCTTCTGAATAATTTTCACCTCGGATATCTTCAAAATACAAACCACCTAAATAAGGATCTCTACCAAATTGTTTTAAACCAGCCTCCAATAAAGCATCAAGTTGTTCTTGTGTTCTAACAATTCCCAAACTTTTATAGCCTATAATTCGATTAACTGGTTTTCCAATAGCCGATCTCCATGCTTGGTTTCCACCTTCCTCATACGCAGCGCTTTGATCCAATACATCCCACTGATCTTTTGAGTAACCAATATTTCCATAAACTGAATATTTTAACTCTTCATTAAAGACCCTGTCTTGCCATAAAGCTGAAAATTCAATTCCTCTCCATGATCGTGCTGCATAATTTTCTGGTGCAAGTGATTGTCCATAAGTATCAGGTAGGGTTACAATTCTTGAACCCAGAATATCTTCTTCTTTTCTTTTAAAGACCTCAATCGAACCAGAAAGCTGATTGTTTAACACACCAATGTCTAACCCAACATTATAAGTAGTTGAAGTTGCCCAAGTAAGGTTTACATTTGGAGTTGATCCTGGTGAAATAGCTGTATACAAGTTATCTCCAAAAATGTAAGAACCAGAAGTCTCATAGATATTTCTGAATGAAAACGGATTAATTGCATAACCATTTATATCCAAAGAACTACCTGTTGTTCCATAGGAACCTCTTATTTTCAAGTTATCCAACCAAGAAGAAGCATTGTCCATAAAAGATTCTTCATTTATCCTCCAAGCAGCCGATACGGAAGGAAAGAATCCCCATCGTTTATCTTCAGGAAATAATGAATTACCATCATATCTAAATGAAAACTCAGCAATATATTTTTCATCAAAGTTGTAATTTAACCTACCTATTACAGAAGAAAGGGCTCCATTTCCTTCCCAGCCACTTCCATATCTTCTTTCGGCATCGGTAGAATAAACAAAGTCTTGGTCAAAGTTTGTTAAAGGATCTTCAGCTCTGGAAAATGACCCGTATAAACCTCTTTCTCTTTGTTCCAAAATGACCATAGCTGTAACATTACTCTTACCAAAACGCTGTTCATAATTCACAAACCAGTCGAACTGGTAGCTCCATCTAGTTTGCATTTCGTAGCTTAAAAATTCCTGATTCTGGCTAAATGTGAAAATGTTTGTTCTTTCAGGGTCTGGAGCCGAAGGAATAAAACGATTTCCGTCAGGATCAGCAGAAGTAAAAACATAATTTTCTTGGAAAGAAAGGTATTTCTTTCGCATATAATCTCCTGCTATGTAATTACCCATTACTTTGGTAGAAAGACCTGGAACAAAATCTCCTAAATCAAAATTCAAAGACATAATTCCGTTTAGTTCTCTTTCCCTTGTTTTAATGTATCGATCACCAATTACCTGGTCAATTACACTCCAAGCCTGCCAGCTACCCATGGGTGTTTGTACCGGGTAATCTGTAACATAATCTGCTGGAGTACCATCCTCTTCTAAATAAAACGGATAGGTTTTAGGCCAGTTAAAAGTACATCGATATAAATCTGAAACACTATAATCATCATCATCAGTAAATGGCCAGTAAAAGCGATCACTATTTTCTTGAACACCAGACAGATTTAGATCCATGGTAATTCTGTTGCTTAATTTTACAGAAACATTGGAACGCAGGTTAAATTTATCGTATTCCAGATTTTTGTAAGAACCGTCCTCCGTTCTGTAACTTGACATTACATAATAAGTAACTTTTTCATTCCCTCCATTTACACTGAGCAAATGCCTTTGGCTTTTAGGAGTTTGCCAGATAAAATCATTTACATTGTAATTTTTATCTGCAAAATAAGCAAACTCTTCCTCTCCATTTGGAGGTGCTGTCCCTTGAAATTCTGCTACTCTGTTTTGATAAATTAATTCATCCGTTGCGGTGGTTTTATCAGAAAGTAGCTCTTGGGTAGGATTTGAGAATGAAAAAGAAGTTTGATAATTAAACACTGGGGCCTGATTTGATCCCTTAATGGTAGTAACCAGAATTACCCCATTAGCAGCCTGCGATCCATAAATAGAAGCAGTGGCGGCATCTTTCAACACACTTAAATTGGCGATTTCATTAGCGGTAAGGGCATCAAAAGCATCTTTATCCCTAATAATTCCATCGATTACATATAATGGTTCGCCAAAACTTCCTCTAATACGGATAGATGAACTGGCACCTGCTAATCCGGAAGCATTGGTAATATTAACTCCCGGAGCCCGTCCAGCAAGTGTATTGGATAAATTGGAAGTAGAAATATTAGTTAACTCTTCCGTTTCTACAGCAGAGATGGCACCTGTTAAATTTACTTTCTTCTCTGTACCATAACCAATTACTACCAATTCTTCTAAAGCCTTGGTATCACTTACTAATTGTACATCTATTACAGAATTATTGGATACGGGTATTTCTTGACTTATAAAACCAACAGAGCTAAAAACCAAAGTACTGTTTTCTTCAACCTGCAACTTGTACATACCATCTACATCTGAGATGGTTCCTATCGTAGTTCCTTTTACAAGGATGTTTACACCCGGTAAAGGTTCGTCATTATCATCTGTAATTTTACCAGATATATCAATAATATCTGTAACTATTTCTACCTCCGGCTCTTCTCTGAGTTTTTTTATTTTCTCAACAGAGATGGAGTTATTTACCTGCGTGAATTTCAGTCTTTTATTTCTAGATACCTCCAGCAATACATCGTAGACACTTCTAGTTCCAGTGGTAATTGAAACATCTTTTATATTTGCTACAATGTTTTTTGAATAAGCAAATTTATAATCGCTCTGAGTCTCAATAGAGTCAAAAAAAGCATTAAGCGACTGGTAATTGGAACCTACTTTTATAAAAACTTCTTTCACGTTCTTTTTTTGAGCCATGCTGTCTGAGGCAATCAGCGTGGAAAAAAGCATTACTTGTAGAGTAATGCCATAAAAAATAAACTTTGAAAGCATTTTGATTACTCGTATAGCGTTAAATCTCATAAATTTGAAGCTGTTAAATTTTGAATAAAAGTTTAATGAGACACCATTCCATAAATGTTAAGTTTGGCCGCTTGCTTTATGGGTGGTGTAGATGGACTTTTTCCCAGTATTTCTTATGAGATACTGGTTTTTTTTTGCTAGCTCGTATCAATCATATTTCGAAGGTTTAATGTGAACAACTTTATTTTCAATTCGGTAATTAAAGCCAAGTGCATTGCCCATTACACGGAGTACGTTATCGAGATTTTCATCTTCAAACTCTCCTACAAATGAGCCTAATAATTCTTCTTGCTTCTCTACAGTAATTTTAACTCCATACCACTTTTCCAGATAAGGAAAAATCTCTGTAACATTGGCATTCTCAAAATAGATGATACCATCTTTCCAACCGATTTCTTTGCGGGTGTCAAATACAACTTTTTGAGCCAACTCATTCGCCTTGTTATAAATCACCATATCGTTGGGTAACAAGTCCAATGTGTCGTAATCGTTTTTCATCTTTACAATTACTCCAACTCTACCTTCGCTTACAGCTACTCTAATTTCTTCATCATCGTTATAGGCTGCGATGTTAAAAGCTGTTCCCTTCACCATTGTTACAAGCTCACCGGTGTGGACCAAAAAGGGTTTCGCCGAATCTTTTTCAACTTCAAAAAATGCTTCTCCTTCCAAATAAACTTCTCTCTTATTAGCAGTAAATTTTTCTGGTACTTTCAGTTTGCTTTGAGAATTTAATTTAACAACTGTTCCATCCGTTAGCGTCAAATTAATTTTTTGCCCACTACTAGTTGTTTTATCGAGATACTTCGCTATCGTTTCTTCCTTATTAAGGTGCTTATCTTTATTAAAAAACCACAGCATATAGCCTGCTATTAGCAATAGCAAAAATGTAGCAGCTATATTTTTAAACTGAGGTATCATACTTTTTACTTTTACAGTCTCATTGTGCTTATTATCAATTCTTTCATTTATTACTCTAATCTTGTCTTCGATCAAATCGTCTGAGATTTCAGACCCTTTAAATCTTAAGTTTAAAATCAGCTCCTTGGCTTGTGCTATTTCATTTTCTCTTTCAGGATGTTCTACTTTCCAATTTTCCCAAAAGGCTATAGATTCCTGATTTCTACCATCCACCCATTCCTCAAAAGATTTGTCTAATACAAAATCTTCAATTTTATAGTGCTTATAATCCATGTTATTGGTCTTATTTTTTGTTGTAATTAGCGAAAGTTAGTTAGGCAACTCGTATTGAATTCGTAGCTATTTATTACCGCTTTGGTATTACAGAAGGAGGTTAAGTAGAGATATACTCACCAAATTGAAATTATTTTTTATTTTTTTTGGGAAGGATAATTTACACTTAAAAAATTAACAAGATGAATAGTAAAATATAATCTTTAAGAAGCTTAATAGCCCTTTGCAATAGATTACCTACAGACTGATTATTTATACCCATAATTTCTCCAATCTCTTGGTAAGAGGCTTCTCCATAAAATTTGAGGTAAAGGGCTTCGCGTTGCCGGGGAGGCAAATTGTTTAATGCTGAAGTGAGTTTCTCCACCTTTTCTTTATTAAACTGATCTTGAATTAATAAATCTTCGTGAGAAAAAACGATATCGAATTCTTGCTGGAAAATAGCAAATTGTTGTTTTCTGTTATCCCAGCGACTCAATGCTTCCAAAATACGTCTTCGAAGAGATTTTAATAAATACGCTTTAACATCTTTTACATCGCCAAGTTTGTTTTTGTTTTCCCATATATAGATAAACAAATCTTGAATGCAGTCTTCTGTTAATTGCGCATTGCCCGAAATTTTAAAACCGTAGGAAAATAGCAGTTTGTAAAAAAAACCTATAGTGGTATTAAAGGCGTTTCTATCACCTGCTTTCAGTCTTTTCCATAGCGTAGTAAAGTCAAAATCTTTAGTTAAATTAGACAAAGGATTCTCAAATATTGCTTTAAATTAACAGTCCGAATTATCAAATATAATTGGCAAAATCCAAATTCTGAAAAATCACCGTTTAAGTAAATTTACAATATTTTACTAATGTTTTATGCTAATTAAAAGTAATATTGTTTGCTTTTTTTCTGAAAAACTAAGTGAATTATATGTATTAACCTGATTTTAAAATCTAATAATAATTCATTTATCCAAATTTAATTCTAATGAATTTATTTTTACCAAAATTTTGTAAAGAGTTTTATGGAAATTACTCAGAAATGACTTTCATTCAACTTTAACTTTTAATTATTTAGTTAAAATCGTTTTGAGGTATGTTATACATTATTGTAGTAAAATAGATAAAATACTAAATTGGATAAAAGCTATTTGAATAGAGATAATTCTATATTGAAAAATCAAGCAATTTAAGCGATGTTTATTGCTTCTAAATGAGACAAAGAGTCTCATTTTAGTCAACTTTTAAGATAATTCGATCAGCGATATTTTTGGCGGTAGTAATATTAGATAAATCAGCATACAGATTCCCATCTTTCCCTGAATGATGACCATGCCCAAGCAATTCCATGAATTTGTAAGTGGTAGCTGCCAAATCGTTTGAATTAATTTCTGCCGAATAAATTAAAGATGGTTGACCCACTTGCCCAGAGCCTGAATAGATTTTATCTTCTGGAAATTTATCTTCACTGTAAAAATCATTCCAGTCATACGATTGATTCAGTTCTATAAAAACTTTGTAAGTACTATTATTATCAATCTCTGTTTTTGAATTGATTAAAAAGTTACCAGTTGGTGTAGCACCAGAAACACCATCTAAATCTGCTGCATTAGCTAAAGGCACATACAAACCATCGACTGCTTTAATACCTCTTTGGTGAGACCAATATGGCAAAGCTTCTGGCCTTCTTTTTACTGCTGCGTCCCACTTGTCGCCTACTTTGTTGCCATAATCAAAAGTGCTCGATGCAATTACTCTAGAGATGTATAAAGTCTCTATATAATTTCCAACTGAATCTGCCAACCAAACTGCAAATAATGGATATTGAAAAGCTTCTCCCTTTTTCAATTCAATACTAATTGCTTGGTTGCCTACTGCATTTGGCAAGTCTATCATCTGATAATCAAAACTTGCGTCTTGCTTACCAAGCTGTTGATTTCTCCATTGGTTGCCAAAAGCATAAAGCTTATTTAAATAAGGATGGTTAAAATACAAACCTGTAGCCAAGCCAGTCGCAATAGAAAAAACATATACACTTTGGTACTTTTTAAGCTGTGTTTTCTTTTTGCCTTTTATATAATTAGACAATGGCAATTTATTATTGATGATATGAAAAACCATTGCCAGTATAAAAAGCAGTGCAAAGAATGTATGTAATGAAGCTACATTTTTTCCGAAAGGTGTAAAGTACATGTATATGCCTGAGCCAGCAAGAATTACTAGCGTGATAATTAAAATATTACCTAACAATCGTCTGTCCATCGTGATTAATTTTATCTATTGCGAAAGTAAGTTGAGCAGCAACTTATGTCAATAAGGGAAAAATTTGCCCCCATCGATTTTTCATATTATTTAAAAAACAAAAGCAGTTTGGGCGAAACCCAAACTACTTTTGTAGCAATTATAATCTTCGGTCTTGTACTTCAATTTGCAAATCGTTAATGCTCGCATAGCGTTTTTGCATCAGACCGTTTTCATTAAACTCCCAGTTCTCGTTGCCATAGGCTCTAAACCACTTACCTGCTTTATTGCGGTATTCGTATTCGAAGCGAACTGCTATTCGGTTATCTTTATAAGCCCAAAGTTCTTTTTTAAGCTTATAGTCCAACTCAACTTCCCATTTATTTTTAAGAAAAGCCTGTACTTCTTCTCTCCCATTCAAAAAAACATTTCTGTTTCTCCATTCGGTATCAATAGTATATGCTTTCGATACAGTTACATAATCTTGCGTATTCCAAGTGTCTTCTGCTTTTTGTACTTTTTCCAAAGCGGTTTCCAAAGTAAATGGAGGCAAAGGATGCTTTATCTCTATATTACTCATGATAGTTCTATTTAATTTCTCTTAAAAAGAGAGAATGTTTTTGATTTAAAAATTCGGAGGCAAGATCAATTATACTAGTGGAGCTTCAACTAAATCTGTAGCGTGTTCGATATTCCAGTCACCTAAGATTTGTCTGTGGATGTAACAGTTATCGGCTTCATACAAAAGCTTCTCTTTTTGCTCTTCTGTAATATTGCCTTCTATCTGAATTTTCACTTTTACATCTGTTGTTAAACCCTTAGCTTCTCTCTTCACTTCTTGAGATAACTCAGCAACTACATTACCTATTTCCCAATTATACTTTCGAGCGATAAAACGTACTGTTGCCACCTTACACATTGCCAAACCACTTAATACCAGTTCCGATGGGCTTAAACCCAAATCTGTTCCTTTACTTTTTACTGGCTCATCGCCAACAATGCTGTGTGTACCATTCGTGATTATACTTTGATATCCTTCTGGCAAATTCGTGATTTTAATTTCTGTAGCCATAATTATTAAATTTATAGTTTAATTAATTTATCTTTTTAGTTTATTGTACAGCCAAACTCTGTTGATGATATTGATGTACAAAATACCATAGTGGTATGCCGTAAGCCCAGTGTCTTACCATCGATAATACTGGAATAATCTCAGACATTTCTGCTCCAGCTATGCCACCACCGAGCAGTGGAAACATAAAGAACCAAACCAATGCAATGGTTTCTGCTGTAACAAAGACTAAGGTTCTTAACCAATTTGGGCCTATGAGCGATGGCGCGATACCTGCATATAAAACTGCCAGTAAAATTCCATTGGAATAATGACCAAAAAGTCCGTAAGCAAAGCCTAATCCTGTTTTTTCGCCTAGTAAACCGGCGATGTCCCAAAATTGTCCAGTAAAAGCAAAGCCTACTAAATCGAAAGCGAGTGTACCCAATATGCCACCAATTATGGCATTTATCCAGTTAATTTTATGTGTGTTCATCTTAAATGTTGTTTATTGGTTAAGGTTAAAGTTCAGGTGCGATCGGAAAATCAATTTCGAATTGAGTGAGGTTATGGATATAGTTACTAATGATTTTATCACCGATTACAATTACCACATCAATTAGATTAACTTCTGTATATCCAGCCTCGAAAAAGTTAGTTTTTATTTGGTCTGAAACTTTACCTTTATTTTCTACAATTGCTTTGGTTAATTTTGCTAGGGCATCCACTTTAGTATCGAAAGAAGCAACGCCACTTCTTATCTCTAATACTTGCTCATCGGTAAATCCATTCATCTTACCTAAAACAGTGTGAGCAGATTGGCAGTAACGACATCCGTTTACTTGGCTAGTTACCAAATTTACAACTTCTCTTTCTTTTGCTTTTAAAGTCGACTTACGATTTTGAAGTGCTAGATAGTCGCCAAGAGCGGTATCGTTTTTAGCGAAGTAAGCATACAAGTTTGGAACGAAGCCTAAACCTTTTTTAAGGTTATCAAAAATAGCTTGGTTGTTTTCCGATACTTCTCCTCGGACAGGAACATTAAACTTTGTCATTGTTTTTAATTTTTAATTGGTGTTTTAAAATGATTACAATACAAAGATGTGGCATTATAGCAGGCTAGCGTTAGGTACAATTTCCCTTGGAGTAGGCAATTTTTCCCCTTTTAAATTTTTTGTGAAAAATCGTATATCTAATACTTAAATAAAGCTTTGGAGAAGCTTGATTAAACACCATAACTCATTAAATTTAGCTGAATAGAACAATTTAAGCTGTATTACTCTTCGGAGTAAAAAGCAGCTATTAAAAAAGAATAGTAAATATGACTACGACCATGATCTCAAAATTACTCTCATTAGGGCTAACCCTATCATTGCTATTTGGCAATAACAATACAAGCAATATTATTGAAACACAAAATTCAACAATCGCTGCCAGTGAGAAACACCGAGTTATTGTATTAACCGATATCGAAGCTGATCCTGATGATACGCAATCTCTCATTCGATTATTATTATATGCCAATTCACTAGATATAGAAGGTCTTATTGCCACAACTTCCACCCATCAAAAAAATAGGGTGGCACCAGAATCAATTAAAAATGTACTGACAGCTTATGGAAAAGTGCATGCTAATTTAGAAAAACACGAGAAGGGTTATCCGACAGAAGCAGAGTTGCTTAAGCTAGTAAAACAAGCTTTACCAGAATATGGCATGAATGCCGTGGGCGAAGGTAAAGACTCTGAAGGCTCAGATTGGATAATAGAGGTTTTAGAGAAAGATGATGAAAGACCTGTTTGGGTTTCTGTTTGGGGAGGTGCTAACACATTAGCTCAAGCACTATTTAAAATCAGAAAAACGAAGAGCAAATCAGTAGCAAAAAAGCTTATTAGCAAACTTCGAGTTTACACCATCTCCGATCAAGACGATAGTGGAATTTGGATTAGAAATGAATTTCCTGATTTGTTTTATATCGTGAGTCCGGGAGGATATTTTAACGCCACTTGGATTGGGATAAATCAGGTAGTAAAAGGAATTGATAATACTGAAATAAGTAATGATTGGTTAACCGAAAATATCCAACAAAATCATGGCCCACTTGGTGCCATGTATCCAGATGTGGCTTATGGTATGGAAGGAGATACACCCGCCTATTTGTCTTTAATCCCGAATGGATTGAATGCGCCAAACCAACCCAATTGGGGAGGCTGGGGTGGCCGATACGAATTATATCAACCAAAACTCTCAGATTTAGATACTGAAGGATTTACCGGAGGTGTACCCTTAGAAGTAGAAACTCGACCAATCTGGACGAATGCAAACGACCAATATACTCCTTGGGTTTATCAGAACTATGGCAGACCCATACTAGCCGATTCTAATACTTTTAATGATAATAAAGTTTCTCTTTGGAGATGGAGAGTAGATTTTCAAAATGATTTTGCCGCTCGCATGGATTGGTGCACAAAATCTTACGAAGAAGCCAATCATCCGCCAGTGCCCGCTCTTGGGCATCCAGAAGAATTTACAGTAAAATCTGGTGATATTTTTAGTCTAGATGCAAGTGGCACAACTGATCCAGATGGTGATAATTTGAGCTATCTGTGGTTCCACTATGTAGAAGCAGGAACTTATAAAGAAAAGATAAGCTTCGGCCCTTATTCTCCAAACTTATACAATGTACATACGATTACAGCTCCCAAAGTTACTCAAAGACAAACTGCCCATTTTATCTTAAAAGTAACTGATAAAGGAACGCCTGCATTATCGAGATATAAAAGGGTAATTGTAACCATAGAACCATAATGTAAATATCATTTACTACAATTATACCTGCATTTTTCGATCTCCAAGGCTTTTTAAGTTCTTGGAGAATATCTATCTTAAAGAGAATATTTAATGTATCACAAATATGAAAAAAACAACTATCTAGTATGACACAAAAATTTACAAAACTCACATTATTAATTCTGCTCTCAGCGATTACGATTGGTTTTGCGCAAGAAGGTGAAAAAAGACATTTACCTATTATCGATGTACATGTTCACGCAATGAAGGTAAATCCCGCTTTTGCTAGCGATATGTGCCCTTGGTTTTTAACAAGCATGCCCGGTGGCGATCCGCTTGACGATGCCCCCACATTTATGACAGCAGATTGTGCTCACCCTCTAAAAGCAGCCAAATCTGATAAGGAGTTTCAAGATGCTTTAATCTCCACCATGAAAAGGCTCAACATGACGATTGTAGCCAGTGGTGATGCTTCTGTAATTCGAAGTTGGCAAAAAGCGGCTGAACCAGGTAGAGTAATTCCAAGTATTGCCATTAGTAACTCAGAAGCAATGTCTGTGGTCGCTTTTACCGATTCTCTATCTAGTGGGTTCTACAAAGTTATGGGCGAAGTGGCTCCACAATACCAAGGCCTCTCTCCTAGCGATATGTCGCTTGATCCCTATTTTGCAGCAGCCGAAAAATTGAATATTCCAGTTGGAATTCATATGGGTACAGGCGGAAACGGAACAATCAACATCAACAATCCAAAGTACCGTGCATCTTTAGGAAATCCATTTTTATTGGAAGACATGTTGGCTAGACATCCAAAATTGAAAATTTGGGTAATGCATGCTGGCTATCCGCTAATTGATGAGATGGTCGCCTTAATGGGAGCCAATGCATATGTCTATGTAGACATCGCCGGAATGATTTGGAGCTATCCTTTAGAAGAAGTTAATAATTACATTAAACGATTAGTACAAGCAGGTTTTGGTAAAAGAATTATGTACGGAACCGATTTAATGATCTGGCCAGAACTCTTGGAAACTTCAATTGGAGTAATTGAAAATGCTACTTATCTATCATTTGATCAGAAACGCGATATTCTGTTTAATAATGCCGTTCGCTTTTTTAGACTGGATGAAAGCAAATACAAATAATATGATTGGTTGAATACGTCAAACCTTCAACTTCATATTTGACTACAACAAAAGTAGATTTGGCTAATTCTGTTTTTTGTTTGATGCAGACTTTTGTACAAACAAAAAACAGAATATTATGAAAATTGTAGTAACAGGTTCACTAGGAAATATAAGTAAACCACTCACTCAAGAGTTGGTACAAAAAAGGCATACAGTAACAGTTGTTAGCAGCAAAACTGAAAGGATAGCAGCCATTGAGGCTATAGGTGCAACTGCTGCAATTGGTTCTATGCAAGATGTATCATTTCTCACAAACACTTTTAAAGGAGCTGATATTGTTTATGTGATGGAAGCTTTTGGAGCTGCCGGAGAATTCTTTAACAAAGAACTCGATTTTATGGAGTCTATCAACATAATAGCTAGAAGCTACAAGCAGGCAATTGAGGAATCTTGTGTTAAAAAAGTAGTTCATTTAAGTAGTATTGGAGCTCATACAAATAAAGGAAATGGCATTCTGGCCTTTCATTACAATGTTGAAAATATCTTAAAAGAACTTCCAGAAGATGTGTCTATTAAGTTTATGAGACCTGTTGGTTTTTATAACAATTTGTTTGGCTTTATTCCTGTAATAAAATCTCAGGGAACCATTATCTCAAACTATGGTGGTACTTTTAAAAAGCCTTGGGTTTCTACATTTGATATTGCCACTGTTATTGCCGAAGAAATGGAAAAACCATTTGATGGCAGAACTTTCCGCTACATAGCTAGCGAAGAAATCTCTTCTGATGACATCGCTAAAATTCTTGGTGAAGCCATTGGAATGCCAGATTTAAAATGGATAGTCGTTTCAGACGAACACATATTAGAAAACCTACTTGCAATCGGAATGAACCCAGATGTTGCTAAAGGTTTTGTAGAAATGCAGGCTAGCCAACAAAGCGGTATATTATACGAAGACTATTTTCGTAATAAACCCACTTTGGGTAAAGTAAAAGTTGCAGACTTTGCTAAAGATTTTGCAACAAAATTTAAGGAACAATAAATAGAAATATGAGTAAAAACATCCATCATAAAAGAACATTTATAAGCTGGTTAGCCATTTACCCACTCATTACCATTTTACTTTGGTTATTGGGCGACTTGCTAATCATATTACCTTTGCCACTTCGCACACTTTTGCTAACAGCACTTTTGGTACCTGCGATGAGTTATGTTGTAATACCATTTTATTCTAAATTATTTAAGAATTGGTTGAAAGAATAATTTTAAAATAATGGCTGAAAATCAGATTCAAAGAATAAAAACGATTAGTGAGTTTCATAGACTTAGAAATTTGCCAAAACCCGAACATCCACTTATAAGTGTGATTGATTATAGTAAAATTGCACCAACTGCAAGAAGAGAGTCATTTAGTTGGGTATACGATTTTTATATGATCTCTATAAAACGTGGCATTAATGGCAAGATGATTTACGGCCAACAACAATACGATTTTGATGAAGGCATCATGTTTTTTATAGCACCTAATCAGGTTTTTAGAATAGATGCTAACCCAAACCCAACAATGAAGCGATCAGGATGGATGTTACTAATCCACCCTGATTTCTTATGAAATACTCCATTAGCAAAATCCATTAGACAATACGATTATTTCGACTATGCCACTCACGAAGCTTTATTTCTATCAGCCAAAGAAGAAGTAACTATAAAGAACTTGATTCTGAATATCCAGCAAGAGTATCTTTCTAATATTGATCAATTCAGCCAGAATATCATTATTTCTCAAATAGAGACCTTACTCAATTATTCAGAGCGATTTTATCAGCGCCAATTTATTACACGTAAAATTAGTAACCACAAAATTCTCGCTCGTTTAGAAGAGCTACTTACAGATTATTTTAATAGTGACGATCTGGTTACTAAAGGTTTACCAAGTGTACAATACATCTCCGAAACGCTAAATGTTTCCACCAGTTATTTAAGCGGATTGCTTAAGCTTCTTACTGGGCAGAGTACCCAACAACATATTCACGAAAAACTCATCAATAAAGCGAAAGAAAAACTATCTACCTCCAACTTATCTGTTAGTGAAATTGCCTATGAGTTGGGCTTCGAACATCCACAATCTTTTAGTAAATTATTTAAAACAAAAACAAGCTTATCTCCTCTAGAATTTAGAAAGTCATTCAATTAATATAGAAATAAAGTTGCTCATAAAGTATCTGACTTCTTCACCGATTTTATTAGTTTAGGGAAAATTGTAATTAGACCTTAGAAGGATTTCAGATCGTAAATTATGAACTATAACAAAATACTTCCGTATGTTTTTGCTACCATTCTTTGTTTTGGTATTAGTGCTTGCAACAAGAAAAACGAAACGGTAGAAAAAGAAGAAAAGCCTGCTTTTGAAGAAAATTGGGAGTCGCTCTCCAAGATAGAAACACAACCAGAATGGTTTAAAGATGCAAAGTTGGGCATCTATTTTCATTGGGGAGTTTATAGTGTGCCAGCTTTTGAAACGGAATGGTACCCAAGGTGGATGTATGTGCCCAACAGAGGCGATGAATGGGGAGGAAATATTTTTGCACATCACCAAGAAACTTATGGTTCGATAGATAAATTTAACTATCATGATTTTATACCCATGTTTAAAGCTACTTTTTTTGATGCTGAAGAATGGGCTTCTTTATTCATGAAAACAGGGGCAAAATTTGCAGGCCCTGTCGCTCAACACCACGATGGATTTGCTATGTGGGCTAGTAAAATAAACCCTTGGAATGCCTACGACATGGGACCCAAAAAAGACATTACTGGAGAGTTATTTAAAGCTTTAAAAGCGAGAGACATGAAAACTATCGCTACCCTACACCATGCAAGACTTGGGCAAAAGTACGCGAATGATACAAGCAATTGGGCAGGTAACAACATTGATCCGGGTTGGAACAGCCATTATCCCTATCATCCAGATTATGTAACTTCTTCTACTGATCCGAAACTTAGCAAGCTGTATGGTAACATGGGCGAAGACGAATTTAATGAATATTGGCTCGCTTTGGTAAACGAAGTTGTAGATGAATATGGCCCAGATATTTTGTGGTACGACTCATGGCTCGATCAAATTCCTGAGGAATATCAGCAAAAGATGGTGGCACATCATTTTAATACGGCTATTAGTAGAAATCAGGAACCCATAGTTTTTCACAAACAAGAAGACTTGCCACAAGAAGTAAGCTTGCTAGACATCGAACAAGGTGGAAAAACTGATATTTCAGATGAATATTGGATGACAGATATTACCATTAGCGAGGGAGCTTGGAGCTACACCAAAGGTCAAACTTACAAAGACCCTGCTTTGGTTATTAGAAACATGGTGGATGTTTGGAGTAAAAAAGGAATTGTATTGCTAAACATCTCTCCTACTGCCGATGGAGTCATCAATCCAGAACAAAGAGATGTGCTCAGAGCAATCGGAGATTGGATTTATCAACATCAAGAAGCCGTCTATGAAACCCGTGCCTACTCTATTTATGGATATGGTGATGCAGCGTTTGAAGAAGGTCATTTTGGTGGGCAATCTGCCACCATTAAATACTCAAAAAGCGATTATCGATTCAGTAAAGCTAAAGATGGCAAAGCGCTGTTTATCTATACTTTAGGTATGCCAGAACCTGAATCGACCATTGAGGTAAAACATGTGGTAGATGGATTAGATGGAAATAGCATTTCAAAAATCTATGTTGTAGGAGATAACAAGCAAGTAGATTGGTTTATTCAAGATGACAAACTTCTTATACAAACTCCAGAGGCCTCTGCAATGGATGTAATGGTTACTGTTTTTAAAGTAGAGTTTAAATAAAATTAAAAAGTTTTCACAAAGGTGGTGCTAAGCCACTTTTGTGCTTTTTTAATGAAATTTTGGTGATTTTAACATTCACGAAACACCTAATTAACCTTTAGTTCCAATAATTATCATGACGGAAGCTGATTGTTGTCATATGCGAATTATGTAATAAATGCTTACTTTATAATACAAAACAAATTCGTCATGAAAACAATTATAGTTGCCACCGATTACTCAAATGCTGCCAGCAATGCACTTAGTTATGCTGCTGAGTTAGCGAATGTGATAAATGCTAAATTGGTTCTGTTCAATGTTTATCACTTGAACATTCATGCTAGTAATGCAAGATTGTCTCCTGATAAAATTGACCAGATGATTAAAAATAATGAGTTACGCCTACAAGAATTAGCTGATGAAACTGCACAAAAATACAACTTGAGTGTAAATTGGTACAGCAAAATGGCTAATACAGTAGAAGAGCTTGAAGCTTATGCAACCACCAACCCAGTTGATTTGGTAGTAATGGGTATGGAAACCAATCTAATGGAATATAGATTATTTGGTAATACAACTACCGCTGCTATCCATAGATTAAAATTCCCTGTGTTGGTAGTTCCAAATGAAGTTCCTTACAAAAAGCTTGAAAGAGTTCTTTATGCTTGTGAGTATAAATATTTGGAAAAAGACAATCATTTAGATCTTTTAAAAGACCTTGCTAGAAAATACAATGCACAACTTCAGGTACTGCATGTAGAAACTAAAGCGAAAGAACCCGCACTAGCAAATAACCAATTTATCTCAAATGTAGATAACCTAATGGAAGATGTTGAACATACTTACAATTTTGTAGAAAGCTCAAGTATTGCAAAAGGTATCGAAAAAGGAGTAAATGAATACAATGCAAATCTATTGGTGATGGTTCCTCACAAAGCAGGTTTCTTAGAATCTCTAATGAAAGGTAGCGTAACCAGAGAAATGACATTAAAAACCCGTGTACCATTATTGGTATTGCCTAATTTATAGCTTATAAAAACCCTCAGATAAGTATTTAACTACACTCCCCTTTCACAATTCATTATTGAATTTTGGAAGGGGAGATTTTTCGTCTATATACCTCAAAATTGGAGTTAAAATTTCAACAATTCTTACATACTTATTTTTTGTGAAAATATAAGGCTATATCCTTCCAAAGAGTTTGCTCAATACTTAGTATAAAAAATATAATTTTATCTTAGTTTAATGCAGAAACTTAGCAAGTGAAATTACATTAACATAATATCTGCTTTTTTGAAGGTATTGAATTACGAGCTACCTTTCTCCCCTAATTATTAGGGTATAAAACTATCTATACACTAATAGTTTAACTAAAAATCACATCCAGCTTGAATTCAAAATAATGATACAACACAAATTAATTCTAAAGAAAATATGCTTATGCCTATTTTCGCTATTAGCACTAAGTTCTGCCGCATTAGCACAAGAACCCTTTATAACCCAATGGGATACCGAAAAAGGAGACGGAAGTAACCAAATTATGATTCCAACAAACAGTAATTTTCTATACGACTACACTATCGATTGGGGTGATGGTAGTGTATATACTAATGTAACTGGAGATATAAATCATACTTATGGTGTGCCCGGTGTTTATAAAGTAGAAATTACTGGTGCTTTTCCTCACATTAATTTCTTTAATTCCACAGAAAGTAATGCCCAAAAAATTGTAGATATCGCTCAATGGGGTGACATACAGTGGAATTCTATGAATAATGCATTTTATAATTGTAAAAATATGAATATGTCTGCTTCAGATATACCTGACTTCACATATGTTTACGATCTAACTGGAATGTTTAATGGCGCAAGTTCCTTTAATGCGAATATTAGTAGTTGGGATGTAAGTAAGGTTCAATATATGCATTTTATGTTTAAAGAAGCAACATCCTTCAATCAAGACATAAGTAATTGGGATGTGAGTAAGGTTATTTTTATGTCTAGTATGTTTAAACGAGCTAGTTCATTCAATCAAGATATTAGTGGTTGGGATGTTAGCAATGTTACTGATATGAGAGAGATGTTTAGAGAAGCAAGCTCTTTTAATCAAAATATTGGAAACTGGAATGTGAGTAAAGTCATAAATATGTCATATCTCTTTAAAGATGCTAATTCTTTTAATCAAAATATTGGTAATTGGGACGTAAGCAATGTTACTGATATGTCTTTTATGTTTCATTACAATAAATCTTTTAATCAAGATATTGGAGCTTGGAATGTAGGTAATGTATCAAATATGTCATACATGTTTACTGGTGCAATCTTTAACCAAGATATTGGAACCTGGGATGTGAGTAATGTAACTGATATGAATTCGATGTTTACACAAACAACATCTTTTAATCAAGACATAAGTAATTGGAATGTGAGTAAAGTTATTAACATGTCTTATATGTTCATGTCTACAAAATTTTTTAATCAAGATTTAAGTAGTTGGGATGTAAGCAATACTACTGATATGTCTTACTTATTTTGGTATGCAACGGCTTTTAATCAAAATATAGGAAACTGGGATATTAGTAATGTTACAAATATGGAAAACATGTTAGATTTGTGTGGAATGTCAAATGATAATTATAATACAACATTAATAGGATGGGCATCAAACTCTAATGTACCTAACAATATTACTCTTGGTGCCGCTGGCCATTTCTATTATAAAGCAAAAGATGCACGAGACAATTTAATAAATAATTATGGATGGATTATCAATAACGACATTGAACTATTTCTTATAACTTTTGTAGATTTTGATGGCACGATATTAAAAAATCAATTTGTAGAAATTGGCTATGGTGCTCCAGCACCTGAAGTTCCTGAAAGAGAAGGATACATTTTTAATGGGTGGGATATTGAATTTAGTAATGTAAGTGAAGACTTAATAGTTACCGCTCAATATCTAAAAAATTACACAGTTTCTTTTGTTGATTTTGATAATTCCCTATTAAATAGTCAAACTGTAGTATCTGGTAATACTGCAAAACCTCCTGTTAACCCCAAAAGAGAAGGTTACACTTTTATTGGCTGGGATATTGAATTTGACAATGTAACTGAAAATTTAACTGTTACTGCTCAATACACTATCAATAGTTATTTAGTAATGTTCCTTAATTATAATGGATCAATATTAAAAAATGAAACAGTTACATTCGGTAATGCTGCCACAGCTCCTGACAATGCTAAAAGAGAAGGCTATACTTTTATTGGTTGGGATACTGATTTTGATAATATCACTAAAGATATAAATATTACTGCTCAATATACTATCAATAGTTATTCTATAACTTTTGTTGATTTTGATGGAGCAATCTTAAAATCTGAAATAGTTACATATGGAACAACAGTAATTCCTCCAGAAGAACCAAAACGTGAAGGCTATACTTTTAATGGTTGGGATACTGATTTTGAATATTTTAGCGAAGATATTACTGTTAATGCCACCTATTTTAAAAACTTTGTTACACATACCTTCATAGATTTAGATGGATCAATTATAGATATCCAAACATTAAAAAATGGAGAAACTCCTATCTATCCTGATGGTCCTAAGCATGATGGATATTTCTTTTATGAATGGAAAGTCACATCAGAGAATGAAGATTTATTTTATACTGCAAAATTCTTCAAACTAATGTATTATGTAACATTTGTTGATTATGATGAAACTATACTAAAAAGAGATACTGTATATTTCGGTGAGGCTGCCAATAGCCCAGAGAACCCTCAAAGAGAAGGTTATACTTTTACTGGCTGGGATACTTCATTTGACTATGTAACTGATTGGTTAACAACAGTAACTGCTCAATACTCTATCAATATTTATATTGTGAATTTCACAGATTACGATGGTACAATTTTAAAAAGTGATACTGTCGAATATGGAAATACAGCCTCAGCTCCTACGCTACCTGAAAGAGAAGGATACACTTTTAATGGGTGGGACACAGAATATGATTATGTAACTGAAGACTTAAGCATCACAGCCCAATATACTATCAATAGTTATATAGTGAATTTCACAGATTACAAAGGTACAATTTTAAAAAGTGATACTGTTGAATATGGAAGTACAGCTTCAGCACCTACCGAACCTGAAAGAGAAGGATACACTTTTGATGGTTGGAGTGTTGAATTTGATAGTATAACTGAAAACTTAACCATCACAGCCCAATATACTATCAATAGTTATATAGTGAACTTCACAGATTACGATGGTACAATTATAAAAACTGATACTGTTGAATATGGAAATACTGCTTCGGCTCCTTCTGAACCTGAAAGAGAAGAATTTACATTTGAAGGTTGGGATACAGAGTATGACAGTATAACGGGAGATTTAACTATTATCGCTAAATATTCTGCTATTACCGCCACAGAAGATTTAATTACTAAACAATTAAAAATTTATCCAAATCCAACTGCTGACTTTTTGTATATAGATACCAATTATACAGGTAATACACTTGAAGAATTAGATATAAAGATATTCAACAATTTTGGGCAAACAGTTTATCAAAGTTCAAACAGCATGTCTAATTTAATAATTGATACCTCTGATTTTGCTAGTGGAATGTACTTTGTTCAAATAAATGAAAAAACATTCAAGATAGTTAAAAACTAAATTATCAAACTGAAAAGGCATTAAATAATGCCTTTTCAACCCAAATGCAGCGTAAAATCCACAAACTCATTCTCGTGGATGGTATTTTTCTTTAGACCGTATTTTTCATTATCGAATTTGATAAAATGGTCGTGTCCACCCCAGTAATAAGATTTTGATTTACTGGTTGCATAATAGTAAAATGAAGTGTTAGGTGTATCTGCCAAATAGGCTTTTTCTCCTGGCTTTAGTTTGTACCAAGCCTTAGTTTCCCATTCTTCACTTTTATCTTGTACATACAAAAGCACATAAATATCTTCTTTTGTGTTGTTTACAAAGAAGAGTTTATATACCCCTTTTTCTGTGCTTGCCACAAAACTATTACTCTTACTTATGTTTTTAAAAGCAGTCAATTCGCTTGAGCTATAAAACATATTAGGGTTGAAAGTGATTTCGTGTACCTCACCAGTTATTTTTTGATTCTCTCTACTAATCCCAAGATTAGGTCTGCCCGGTCCAGCAGTTTCTGCAATTAAATAGGTCTTTCCTTTTAAATTTAAATAACTGCTTCCACTAGTAACATTCCCCCTAACAAATGGTGCTACATGGTCTGGTAAACGGAACAAGATCACATCATCTGGATTGATCAAATAAGAAAGTATACCTGTGAACAATAGAGATTTTGAATCGCAGTCTCCATAACCTTTTAAGAATATTTCTGATGGTACATGAAGTCCTCCTCTATAAATACGCTGTTTGTCTATATCAGGTACTCCATAGGGAATATCCTGTACAAACTTCATTGCCAGTTCTATCCTGTTTTTTCTACTATCTTTATCTAAATTTTGCAGTCTATCGATAATTAGATTAGCTATTGGCTGACAAACAACAGGAGCGTAATAATTTACTACAGCACTATAATCTATATTTAAATAATTTCCTTCTTTTTTAAACAAACCCTCTTTTAAAATCCTGTCTCTCTTTTTTATGGTTTCTGGTGTAACAATAAACCTTTCAAACATAGACTTTGGAATTCCAAACTTCCCAATCATGTCATCCGTTTGTTCCTTGTTATATTGTAAGTGAAAATTTTGCATATTACCCCAATGATCTTTGAATTGGTAATCAATCACATAATCATTATTTCGGGTGTTCACTTCCAAACTAACATGATCATTTTTTTGATAATCTTTTTGAGCAAGTACCTGAAGTGTACTTAAACCTATCATCAATATCAGAAAAAAATATCTTTTCATAGTATAAAAAAATTAACCATGCCTTATAATACTGTATTTCTAAAGCTTGGTTACGTTTTTTTAGTTCATTTTCTCTAGAAAGCAGGTTCTGCACGCTACAGACACAGTTTGCTACTGTAGCAATTTTTCTTTTTTAAAGCAATCATTCAGTTTCTTCAACACACTTACATGATTCTCTTCTGGATAAATACAAGATTGAATCCGACTGAATTTTTTAATAAAAAAATCATTTTGCTCTCTGAGTAATGGTACTGAAACTACCTCATCTTTTTCTCCAAAAGCATAAATAAGTGAAATATTTTCAGATTTTGCTATTGATGTATCGACCAAGCCAGAAATGAGTATTACTTTTTCAAATTTATTTACATGTTGATTACCTAATTTCCAAGCTCCTAAACAGCCCATAGAATGGCCCAAAATCATCACTTTTTCTTTATCTATCGAAGTGTAAGCTGCAATCAACCTTTCTACAATATTCATAATATTATCACACTCTTGCTCATTATAAATGGACAGTGGTTCATTGGTAAAAGGTAATACAATGATGTATTGATGTTTTTCGGCAAATTCTTTCAATTGATTTTTACCATCGTTTTCAAAGGCATTCATGAAACTTTTGCCATCCATGCCTGCACCATGCAAACCAACTAGCAAACCATAATTACCCAAATGATGAAACCTTTTTGGCAAATACAGTAAGCACTGCAAAAACTCACCATTAGTTGAATGAATTGCTATTTGCACTTCACTTTTGAATATTGATTTTACTTCTTCGTCCACTATCTCACTAATTAACTGTTTAGCAAAACTTAGTCTCTCTTCTATTTCATCAATACTTGGAATTTGAGCACAAGACGCATATTTGGTAGCCTGCAAAGCTAAAGGAACTTTCGGCCCTGTAATTTCGGTTTCTTTAAAGCTTTTAGCTAATGCCGGAAGATACATATCGGCTATGAAATCTACTGTCTCAATAGCTAACGGTACAGCTGGCTTATTGGAATTATTTGTATTTCGCAGTCTTTGATAGGATTTTTCAAAAACTGTTAATTCAGATTTAATTTCTGTTGAAATGATGAATTCTTTGCTGATACTCACCAATACTTCATTAAACTCATTTTTTAAGATATATAGTAGAAAGTAATTCGCATGGTTACCAAACTCATTTGTGCTAACTGTAAAATGGTGTGTATGTATTTTCTCTAGCTTAAAAGCCGAACAGTATTTCACCTCTTCATAAGCCCTGTTTACAATGGATATTTCTATATAATAATTACCCGAAGGTTGCCAATTTTTATCTACCAACCAAGGTTTTAAGGTTACCTCCAAAGACTCACTTGGTAATAATAAATTTTTCTGTAATTGAAGCGAATACAGAATAACCAAATTATTAATCTCAATTGATTCCATATTACTTCATCAAGATTTATTTAAAGCTTCAATTTCTTCAAATGTATGAGAATAGTGTTTTTTATTTTCAAAACCAGCATATTCTAAACCGATACAAGGGGATATATCTCCATCCAAGACTTTAGTCTCAAAAAAATTAATATCAGCCAATTTAGGTAAATCTCTAATAAAATGAATTGATGGTATTTCTCCACATCCATACAAAACTAAAGATTCCAGTGACATTAGTTTATTTACTATAGAAAAGTCTCGGATTTTCTTACATTTATAAAAGTTTAATTCAGTTAGTGGAGCTTTAAGTTTTTTTAGATCGTTAATATCTTCCAACTTAGAACAAGTATAAAAAATTAAGTTTTTCAGCTTATTTAAAGTTTCAATACCTGATAAATTATTAATATTACTAAACTTGATATCCAAGTAATTTAAGTTATGTAACCCCGAAAGGGTTTCCAATGATGTTGATTTATATTTAAAAATACTTAGACTTTTTAAAGAGGTACATTTCTCAATATTCTTTACATACTTTTTGTTCCATATTATCATACACTCCTCTAATACAGGGAACCAATTAAAATCAATTATATCTTTCAGGTCAGCACTTGATCTAAATACTTTTAAATTTTTAAGATATGCTAAACCACTAAGATAAATGTTATCAGGACCAATAAAAATTACTTCTATAAATTCATAATATTTTAAAAAGTCAAGGTTTGTTAAAAGATGCTCACCTATGTTACCTATTACGATATTCTTTATACCATGAGTCTTTATATACTCCAACCCACTTTGGAGATTTTCTTTATCTAAAACTAACAGATCTCCTAATTTTTCATTTTTCCAAAATTCAAATCCGTCGACTATTTTACTTAAATCCTCACTATATTTTCTCATTTTTTACACTCTAACATTTACATTATTCATATACCTTCCCAATTTAATTCAGAAATTCTAATTCCTTTTAAATCTGGCATAAGTGCCGCCATATAATGCTTCCCATTATAAGTAAATAATTCTGGTGCCGAGATTGGCAATGTTTTAACTTTTAGGCTATCGGTACCTATACCAAAATTAAGTGGATTATCTGACCGAAAGACAGTGGTTCTTTGCTCTCCGGGTTTATATTCCTGTGTCTTAAAGAGATAGAAAAACCCATTTCTATGTATAACCTGCGGACATTCGGAAGATAAAAAGTCAACTACATTTTCTTCCGTTTCGGATACTTTTACTTCTTCTCCCCATTGTTTTAAATCTTTCGATTTTCTACAAAACACAGCGCCTTTTGTATCTTCTGGCCAACTGTTTATTATACTACCAGTATAATAGCCATAATACTCATTATCGTAATTCATAATCATAATATCTCTGGCGCGATCATATTCTTCACCCTCAAAAATGCTTGTTTTGCCATTTGCCTGAATTTGCCTTTGAAAGTGCTTGCCATCTGTCCCTTCTGCCAAACAGATTTGCCCACCTCCACCATAAAAAAATTTGTATACATTATTTTGTTGAACCACATAAGGAGCCTGAATCCAACCATGTTCTTCGCCAAGGGTAGAATCTGCCATCATAAAAATCCCTTTGGGTTGCCATAATGTGTCTGTAAGCTCTTGACCTTCCCAACGATGCAAAACACGAAAATCTCCATTTTCACCACAATATCTAATACAAGAAACCAATTGCCATGTATCATCTTCAGCCTGCCAAATAGCAAAATCGACTGGTTCCATTTTATCATTATTATACTCGCCCAAATCTGGAACCGCAGCAATTTGCCACCAATTTTCTTTTAAGGTAGGTTCTTCTTTAATCTCAACATGCGATTGGCCTTGCTGCTCAGAATTACAGCTAATGAATTGGGTTACACACAAAAAAATAATAGCGTTTAAAGTAGTTTTCATCTTCATAATAAAGTGTTACTATTTAAAGCTAAGTAATTTCTTACTAAAAAATGATGGTCTTATCCTGTGGTGTTTGAAGTGTCTATTTATAAAAGAAAAAATGGCAAGCTTCTGAAAACAAACTTACCATTTAACGCTTATTGGTTCTCTATATAATTTGAATATGAACCTTCTTCTCTCAATTTTTTTATCAAACTAGTAATAGCTCTTAAACCATCTATTAAATTGATTTTGTCACCTGCAATATCAATAAACTCTATTTTCTGTTGCATAATAAGTTCATTGCGTTTTAAAGAAGGAATCTTTAGAAATTGGTGCAAGGTGACTAGGTCAAAATTTGTATCTGAACTGCAAATTGATACCTGAGCAATATTGATGTTTTCTACCATTATGTTTTGTTTTACAGGCCATTAAAATTCACTTAGTAATTTCTTGAGTTCGTCTTCATCAATTTGTTCATCTTTTTCTTTTATCTTAGGGAACAAGGTAATTCCTTCTCTTTCTTCATCAGGAGAAACTCTTAGCCCAACCGTTTTCTTTAAAGTGTAAAACATGAGTAAGCCCACACTAAAGGCCCAACCAAAACAGATGGCAACACCTAAAGCCTGCACACCTAATTGCGTGATTACTCTCATAAAATTAAAAGTACCATCTGTGAATAAGATTTCGGGAGAAATTACAACTAGCAAAGTACCCAATACACCACAAAATCCATGAACAGGTATAGCGCCTACTGCATCATCAATTCTTTTCTTTACTAAATACTCAAATCCGTAATTATGAACTACTCCAGCTAAAATACCAATTACCATTGATGTGAACGGTGTTTGGATATGAGGTGAAGCTGTAATTGCTACTAAACCACCTAGAGCACCACCAATTAGTTTTTCGTAGATTCCGACTTTATTCTGGAACAATTTGCAATGGAAATATGCAACAATGGCTCCTGTTGCTCCTGCAATGTTTGTATTGAGTATGATTAAACCCACACTGCTATCAAAAGCCAGAGTACTACCTCCGTTGAAACCCCACCAACCTAACCAAAGCATAAATAAACCTAAGGCTGCATATGGAATATTAAAGGCCTTAATATCGCGAGGAGAACCATCTAAGTTATACCTACCAATTCTAGGCCCTAACAAAGACAAACCTGCCAGAGACACCCAAGCTCCTACCGAATGAACCACTGTAGAACCTGCAAAATCTATAAATCCTAAATCTGCTAACCAGCTTTTGTTATCGGCAAAAAACAAATTACCCCAAGCCCAATGGCCAAACACTGGGTAAATTAATAATGCTATAAAAACCGATGCTACAAGATAAGGAACAAAACCTGTTCGCTCAGACATAGCACCTGATACAATTGTAAGCGCAGTACCAGCAAATGCCAATTGAAACATAAAAAAGATAATACCTAAACTATTGCCATCTTCAACACTCTCTAGGTTTGACAGAAAAAACAGGTTAGAGCCAATTACTCCGACACTATCTTTGCCAAACATAAGCCCAAAACCAAACACTAAAAATATTAAACTAGCCACAGCCCAGTCTATAACATTTTTCATGGCGACAGCTTCAATGTGCTTTTTTCTCACTAATCCGACCTCTAGACATTTAAAGCCAGCTTGCATCAAAAAAACCAAAGCAGCTGCAATTAATACCCAAATAGCATCTATCTTACCTGCCAATTCGATAAACTCTTGTGATTTCGTTTCCATTTACATTTGTTTAATTATCTGAATTAACATGGTAAACTGGAAAAAATTGGGAATTAAATTCTTAAATATCAGAAAAAACTAAAAATGAGCTTTATATGAGGTATAAAGCATGTTTCACACAATAATTCTTATTATTGTTACTTTATATAAGGTTTGTAACAAGTTGATTATAAGATACTTATAAATAGCACTTTTCTGTTAAAATATATCACTTTGGGGGTGATATTCAATTTCTTAAATAACTAATAATAGACTATTTTGATTGAGTTAATTCAGCATATTCCATAGAATCAACTTTTGAATACAAGTTCAATAAATATACATTATTTAAAGCTTGTATTGCATCTCGAAAATCATTTGTGGGATTATTCAGTTCTTCAGGGCAAAAAGTAATAGTTTCATTTCTAAATTGAATTTCAATATATATAGAATCAAGATGACTAAATGATGCTTTTTCTGATTTTAAAATCTGATTGAAATCTACTTTACCAAACTGATTAAGCAGGTAATCATAATAATCTTGTGGAAGTATACCTGTATAATAACCATTTAATTCAGTAGAAATGTTTACATTAAAACACACCTCTCTGTTATTTTTTAGATGAAGTTCTATAAACTCTTTTTCTGTTTGATGTTCGTCAGTATAAATAGTTTTCTTGCAATAGAATCTTTCAATATTATTTAGCAGATTATTACTCAAATTGCCTTTCTTGTAGAAATAAAGATCGAAACCCTCACCCTCTAATTTGAAAAACTCATTACCACTAATAGTAATTTTATAGGTGCTTAACAAACCATAATTATTTGTAAAAGTGATAAAATCATCTAGGATTTTATAATTGGCAAATTGACCTTGAAATTTAGAGCGATCATGAAAAAATAAACCTCCTTTCCATTCTAGACTTTCATCATAAATTTCAATTATCTCATTATTGGCTGAGCTATCTTTTAAAAAAGAATTATAATCCTCCACATTATAAAAGAGAAACCATTCACCTTTCATCGAATTTGATTCTTTCTCTGGTTGACAACTAATTAAAAATGATAATATCAATATCAGATAACAATCTAATCTACACTTCATCAAAATCACTTTTAACTTCCAAGTTACCACAAAACTTCTTTATAACTTCTACCATATTTTCACCTTCTTCTAAATATACATTTTTAGCAAATCGGACTGTATAACCATTATAGAAAAATGAGATGCTTCCTTCTTCAGTATCGAGCTCACGTTCATTCGCGGTTTGATATAAACCTGTTTGATGCTTTAATGCTTCTGATGAATAATTAATCAACTCTTCTTCACCTAAGTAACTCAAATGAGAAATGTCCTTTACTCTATAGCTTTTGCCTTTTTGCCAAATTAAAGCTTTTGTAATTATTTCTATTTTTTCCTGATTGACAATCAATATTTCTGCTTCAAAAAAATTCATTAGTCTTTTCACAAAAAAGAATATTATTAGAACTACAAAGCTTGCTATTAGAACCAGAATAATGATAGAAGATACTTCAAGTTTATGCCATTTTAGCCTATAAATAAAACTATACACTGTAAAGGCGAAAAGAGCTAGTCTAAAAAGAACGTCAACTATAAACCCAAAACTAATTATCGGTCTGGCAGTCGGCTCAATTTTAATGGTGAGTGTATCTTCAAAAGTGTAATAAGTAACCTTGCTCGTCATTTTAGTTTTTTAGGGTTATAACCTGATTTCACTGCTTCTATTTGAGATTTCATACTCAATAAATGTATAAAAAAACAGGCTTCACACATAGTAAAGCCTGCTTGTATTAACTGTAATTATCTATTTACTCCAATATAAATTTTTGTGTGTAAAACTTGTCTCCCACTGCTGCTTTTAAGAAATACATTCCTCTATTATAAGTACTTAAGTCGAGTTGTATGTCTGTCTCTCTAATATCTGGCATTACTAGCATCTCTTTGCCCACACCATTATAAACTCGTAGTTGTACTGGCAATGCGTTTTCTTCGGCTGTTAGTTGCAAAGAAATATTTACCAAACCTGTACTTACTGTCGGATAAACAGCAATGGCATTGTCTTGAACGATTTCAGACTCATCTTCTGCTTGGCTAATATATCTGGCACTTGGGCTTGTAACTTCCTCATCTATCACTACAAATTCAAACTCTGTTTTTTCACCTGCATAACCATGGCCATTTCGGTAAGCATGCACCACCGAACTAATCTTATAACTTCCCTCTCTAGGATAAGGAACCCAAGGAAAATAATTACCATGATGCGATGGGAAAAGTGTAAATGGTGGCTTTATACTTTGTGAGTATCTAAACTGTCTGCCAGAAAGTATCATAATTACTTTTTCGGCATTTTCTGTGTTCAGCTCAGCTCTAATATTGATTTTTTTGGTGCCCAAAGTAGCCAAGTTTAGCGTATCTCCAAGTACCATAATATCTTCGTTAGTTTCAGCATTTACTACTACATATTGCTCCACTTTACCAGAGTTGATTACTGAAAAATCGATTGAAAGTGCAAAACCTTTTCTACCTCTAGCATTTTTCTTAGTGTATGGTGTTGCCTCTAAACTATAATCCCCTACTTTAGGATACCACCTATTTCTGCCAAATAATGCATAAGGTTCTCTGTTTTGGACTGTTCTTTCATAATCTTTACCGGTAAGTTGCAATTTTACACTTTCCAGCTTGCCATCTCCGCTTACAGCTTCAGCCACAATGTTAATTGGGCTTTCTAGAAAAGCTAAATCTATCTCATCACCTTCTTCTAATTTACTTATTACCTCCCCAGTTTTTGCATCTGTAACCCAAAGGCTCAAAACACTTGGTACAGGCAAAGTTTCTGCAATGGCACTGGTAGCTGTTAAATATCCATAACCTGTATCAAAATCGAATTTAGGATCGGTACCGGGAGGAACAGTGGTTGATTTCGTTGGATCCATATCAATCGCCGAGGAAGTCATAGCTTCTTCAATTTCATCTGGTGTAAGGGTGTTTCCATTGGCTTCAAGCATTAGTGCTGCAACTGCTGCTGCATGAGGTGCAGAAGCTGAAGTACCAAAAAAGTTAGGAAATCCATCACCTTCATATTCAAAACCGAAGAAAGTAGTATTACCTCCTTGTACAGCAGAAATTTCTGGCTTTAATCTTAACTCATACATCGGATTACCTTGAATATCAAACAGTGTTGGTACTCCTCCTGATGAAGAAAATACCTCTCTTACTGGTGGGTTCAAACCATATTCTGGTGTTCTATCATACCTTACCCCTCCTACTGAAATGGCACCATTTGCATTTGAGTGACCATAAGCAGTTGAGCCTACAGGTAAGTATTCGTTAAACAAATAATTATCAAAACTGACATATTTAATTGTTGATGGGTTTGGAGAACCATCGGCCACTTTACCTATAGCTAGGTAAGCATTAACTGCTCCCCCTGCTGAAATACCCATTAGCTCAACTGGATCTGCTCCAATATTAAAATCAACACCAGATAAATTGAAATAAACAGCAGAGGTATCTTCTGCAAGTACTAAAAATAAATCCAAATCAGAGGTTGCACCTGGACATCCTTCACATACTGAAGCAGCAGGTTCATCCCATTGCATTGTTAAAAATAAGGAACCTCCATCTGCTGGAAACTCAATTTCTTGAAAAATGTCTACACCTTCTCCCGGATCAAAATCGTGCATTATATAATTTCCAATTGGGAGACCACTAATAATATCACTTAGCAAATAGGTTCCTCCATCTCTAAATGGAGCTTCATAAGAATCGTCCCATTGGTTTCCTGCAGAAGAAAAGTAACTGACTCCTTGACTTTTTACAATATCGGTTGCTTGCCCAATAACTCCATCTTGAAACATAGGTTCTGCATAGTAAATAATATCGTCTACAATTACATCACAATTTGCACTTTCGGCCAATTCCACAATTCCATTTGCAAAATCTGCCTGGCCAAAAAATGCTGAATAAAACGCTAGTTCAGCTCCGGGTGCTACATCGTGAACTAGTTCACACATTCCGCGGCCTTCATCAATACCTCCACTTGGTAAATCTAATAAAACTTCTACTTCACTTGTAAAACCATATGGATTAGCCGCTCCGGGTAAATCTCCAGAAGCAATACCATCTGCCGCTCCTGCAAGATTATCGTAACTATCAGAAAGTACTCCTACTTTTACGCCAGTACCATTAACTCCAAACAGACTCCTTGCCTCGTCTGAAAGTTGGGCAACATCACCTTGACTGGTAACTGAACCAATATTTGTATGTGGCTTATAGGCAGCTTTTATTAACTTGAGTGATTCAACCGCCTGCATTTCAGAGATTTTATCTACTGGCATTAAACCACTTACCATACCACCAAAAGAAGATAGCTTTTTACAGCCTTTTGCTGCCAGTTCTGCTTTTAAGGTTTCAGTATTTTCGGAAGCGATGGCATCAAAAACTACATAACCATCATAAACCTGTAAATCTAAACTTGATTCAAATTTGTCTACTGAAGTAGATTTTCGGATTCGTTGTGACGCATTCTGTGTAGTTAAATTAATTAACTCTTTGCTTACTTTACCTTTTTCAATAACTTGAGCATTTGCGTCGCTGTTTACATAAAACAGCAAACAAACAATTAATGCTAAAAGTGATGTTTGATGTGCTAGAATTTTCATAGAGAAATGTTTAATAGTAAAAAATAATCGCATAGTTGATTAAGTAATAGTTTGGGAAATTTGAATGGATATTAGGTGTCAGAAGAAGTTGATAGGTAGACTTAAAAAAATGAATTTTTAAACCTGATTTCAAAAACGGATGGGCGATTACATAAAAATAGTATAGCATTTTTTGCAGTAGGGTGTCTGCATTATGCCAAGATAGTGTGTGTACGTAGAAGCTACGAGTGTTAGTTAGTTTTTTCAATTTAATAGTAAGTTATTTGATATTTAAAAACAGTAACTAAATATATAATTAGCATAAAGCGCCTGCAACGGGCGTGCATTGTTTTATGCCTTAATTTTGTTATTTAATTAATATTTTGGGTGCGAAAAGGCAGATTAAACAAAAAATAGCCACTTTTTTAAAAAGTAATTGAGACAATGGCACTGTATGTTTATCACAATCCATCTATATTTGAGAGAGCGTAAATAGAAAAATGATAAGACCAAAAACTAAGAGAGATCTCAATAGAATTATTCCCTTTGGAGTAATTTGGCTACTTTCCGGATGGATTTTTCTGATAGTAGAATTAGCCGCTACTGATAGCTTCAATCAGTTACCTACTACTGCCATTCAAATGGATACTCAAATTTTTATAATGTCGAGTTTGGCAATAACCTGTGTTGGGCTTTTTATAGGTTTTATCGAAATAAAGTATCTTGAAAATGTTTTTGCCAACAAAAAATTCATTGTTAAAATATGCTCCAAGTTTTTCATTTACACATTGGTATTCTTTTTTGTGGTACTCATTACTTTTCCCATTGCCGCCAGTTTAGAAATTAAAGCTGGTTTATTCGACCCTAGAGTTTGGGATAAATATCTGGAATATTTTACTAGTATTACCCATTTAAGTACTGTGCTGCAACTCACAGCTTCTCTCATTGTTTCTTTGTTTTATAGTGAGATTAGCGAATATATTGGACAAGGTGTACTAATGAAGTTCTTCACAGGCAAGTACCACTCCCCTATCGAAGAAGAAAGAATTTTTATGTTTCTGGACATGAAGTCTTCAACCAGTATTGCCGAAAAGCTTGGCCATGTGGAATACTTCAAATTGCTCAAAAGCTACTATGCTGACATTGCCGAACCCATTATCGATTTCGAAGGAGAAATTTATCAGTATGTGGGTGATGAGATTATTGTTTCTTGGAAGCTTGCTTCACCAAAGTTAAACACCCGATGTATTGATTGTTTTTTTGCGATGCGAGATGCTTTGCTGCAAAAGAGTGATTGGTATAAAGCGACTTTTGGAATTGTACCCACTTTTAAAGCTGGCATTCATTTAGGTAATGTTACTGCTGGCGAAATTGGTGTAATTAAAAAAGAAATTCTATTTACCGGAGATGTACTTAATGCCACTGCTAGAATTCAAGGTTTATGTAATAGCTTAAATACAGACTTGTTACTTTCATCTGACCTTGCCGAAATTCTAAATCCAGATAATAAGCTCCAGCTTAAAGTATTAGGTGAATTTAACTTAAGAGGCAAAGAAGAAAGTAAAGAGCTTTATACAGTTGGGTGAAAATGCATTAATGCTCAAATTGGGACTTTGCCTGATTACAAAATAGAATTTTTGCTTACTTGTAATTTCAGATAAAATTACTCTTTGTTATTTTCTTATCAGAGAGTTCTAGTACTTCCAATATCTTATTGTAATTCTTTAAGCCTTCAAGATTTACAATCAAAAAGTGGACAAATAGAAGAAAAAGAAAATACCAGCCCGACTGGAAATCTAAAATGAGACCTATAAAAAATACAATATTAACAGACAACATCATTGCTAATGCAAATTTGAATTGCTTAGATGGCCTCAAGTAAATTGTTACTATTCTCTTTGAGATGATTCCTTGTACAAATGGAGATAACATAATGCCTACACCTGCATTACATATATCAAATCCGCTTTGCTCTATTTTTCCTACAAATACATTTGGAGCCTTTTGTAATTCTGAATTTAATAGGTTTTTAATTCGCTCCTGAATTTCCAAATTAGTTAGCTGTGTGCTGTACTGAATTTATTGTTTCTGTTTCAAAATTTTCATTTTACTAATTTGATATTTTTCATCTCGCACTCAAATATCCAAGTGTTCATATAACTTAAAATATTATAATTTTATTACTATTTTGTAGTATTACATATTATGTTTATAACATATTAAATATCAATAATAATATCTAATATTATTGATTACGAATATATAATATTATTAAAATATAATATTTTTATTATATATTTTATGATATTAACCTCTTGCTATTCAAAGTTTTGATACTTCAGATAATCCCATTCTCTTTCAAGAAATTCTCGATGATGATATTTACCACTCGCGTTTTTGTGGTTTTATGTTCTTTCGCCAACTCTTCCACTTTTTCGAGATATAGCTTTTTCACCTGAACTGCTGAATAACCTTTATTTTCATCTCCACCAAAAAGGTCTTTCAAATTACTGGCTGGTTTTTTCTTTTCAGCCTTTTTTACCGGTTCCTCTACTTTGTTTTTTGTCGTACTACTTTCTGCCGTAATTTTCTTTTCTTTTGGCTCTTCACTCTCTTTTGCTGGTTGCTGCTTCTGAAAAATTGAAAAACTCTCTTTCAACTTGTCTTTATTATCTTGCTTCTTCATGATTCAATCAATTAAATTTTACGAACTGGCATTCATTTTTTGC
This sequence comes from Chondrinema litorale, assembly GCF_026250525.1. Lineage (GTDB taxonomy): Bacteria > Bacteroidota > Bacteroidia > Cytophagales > Flammeovirgaceae > Chondrinema > Chondrinema litorale. The sequence goes on along the minus strand of NZ_CP111056.1, from coordinate 81,683 downwards.
CACAATTCCACCACAAGTTCATTTACAAAATCTCCCGCTTTTGTCTCCGAATCGTAATCCCAAAGGTTGGTAGACTTAGAAACCATGGCATTTGGAATGTCAATAGCTTGTTTTAAGGTGTTTTTAAGGATTTTATCTTTAAAACGATCTTCTATCTCACTTTGAGAAATTTTTGCGTGATTAGACCTAGAAATGTTATCCTTCACAATGCAAACGAAGTCGATCTCTATGTTGCGATTCAGATTGTACTTCTTAATCTTGTTCAATTGCTCTTCAACTTGTACTGCCCCAGCTAGCGAAAGAAATGAAAGCTCTACTGGAACCACCACATGACAATGCTCTTCAGATACTATCAGTGCGTTTAATGTAAGAAGGTTTATATTCGGCGGATAGTCGATTACCACAATCCTGTAATTCTCTTTTAGAAAGCTCTCCAGTTTTTCTTTAAACTGAAACTCCCTGCCCATGGTAATGGTCGAAAGGTAATTTGTTACAGAATCTAGGTCTCCTTCAGATGGCAATAAATCCAGATTGTCTGATACGTTTACAATTGCCTTTTCTGGTGCTGTTCCATTGATAAAAATATCTGAGAGCGAGTACTCAACTTCATCTGGATTTTTAACAAGGCAAGTAGAAATATTTTTCTGAATATCAAGGTCGATAATCAACACTTTTTCCGATGACTCCGCAGCTTCCAAATGTTTAGCGAGTGTAGTTCCAATTACCCAAGATAAGGAGCTTTTACCAACGCCTCCTTTACTATTATATACATGTAATATATCTGTCATAAAAAATATTATATTTAATGACACAAATATATGCTAAAAAATATAAATTTCAATATCAATTGCATGAAATAATACTAATAATTATATCTAAATATAATATTAATTATTATAAATAATATTTAAAAATGCATTATAATGCTAATTATATTACATAAAATATAATACCATTTGGTGTGAATAATTCGTATTTCTTGCAGTTTTTGTTCGAATTAAAAAAGACTATTCTTCTAATTTCCCACCTTTATTGTTTTGCTGTTTTAAGCCTTTTTGAGAGAGTTTATCTTCGGGTGGAATATCTTCAGGTTTGTAATTAGTTTTGCTTATTAAATGCTCTCTAATTCCTTTATTTTGCTCTTCGTGTTCTTTGCTAATATCTTCCTTTCCTTGTAAGTCTTTGTGGTGCACATTCAGGTTAGATATTTCAGTGGCAAAATCCTTCCCTTTCAGCAGCAAAGCATTCATATAATCATCTAGATTTTCTTCCTTGTCTATATTGTAAATTTCATGCATATTTTTGCCTCCAAAAAGCGCATTGTCACCCGCCTCAATTACTTTAATAAAGCCTACATCATCAACCCCTCTGTCTGAGATGTTTTCTAAAAATCTTTTCTGCGATTCTTTTAATTTCCGATGGGCTGCAAGTCTTTTAGAGAGTTTTTCGTCTACGTGATCGCTACCTACTTTTGCCAACCAAAGTTTAAATGCTTCTGCTTTTTTAGAGGGTACAGACTGGATAATTCTAAATAAAGCTTCTTTTGCAGCACATTCCATCTCATATTTTCTACCATTAGAAGCTTCAATTTTCAACCTTACGCAAAGTGCGTATAATTCAACTCCGGATGCTTTCTTTTCTCTTCTTTTTAAGTCTGTCCAATAGCGATTGGCATTAGAAGTTTCTGTTAGAGCTGCAATTACATCCGTTACAAGAAAATGTGGTTCTCCCTTGTACATTACCGATCTTATCTCCTGAGAATTAAATAGTTTTATATCCAACATTTCTTCTTTCTGTTAATTCAAAACCTCTGTTAAATTAGAGTTTTGAATTTAAAATTATAACATATGTTTAAATTTTAAAAGGTATACATTTCTAAATTTGCCTATAACTAACTGATAGCCAAAAGTTTACTTTAACCCTATAATTCATAAGTGTTTGGCTAATAATTCATAAGTGTTTGCTCATTAAGTCAAAAGTATTGGGTGTTTAAGTCACAAGTAACTGTTTAGTAATTCATAAGTGTTGGTTGTAAGTCATAAGTGACTAGCTTGTTATATGTATTTGAATTAAGTCATAAGTGTCTGTAAAGAATAAGTCGAAAGTGTTTGGAGTAGGCTTATATAAGAATTAAATCGATAAAGAATAAGTCATAAGTGTCTGTTAGAGCTGCTATTAAGCTGCCTAATAAGTCATAAGTGTTGGGTGATAAGCCCTATATGACTTATAACAAGGGTGTTTTACTGTAACAAAAGTCTTTAATTGATAAGTCACAAGTGTCTGTTATTATTGGTATAAGACTTAAAGACAGATAAGTCAAAAGTGTTTGGCACTAAGTCACAAGTGTCTGTTTAAATGGAATTAGAAGGTATATATGACTTATTTAACCTAATAATAAGTCACAAGTGTCTGCTTGTAGGTGCTAAAATCATTCAAAATTGCTCCAAAATAAGTCATAAGTGTTTGTTAGAGAAGTAAAAAAAGAGCTTAAATAAGTCATAAGTGTCTGGTAAAACGGCATATTTTTTCAAAATAAGTCATAAGTGTCTGCTAAATAATTCAAAATGATCTTTTACCTTAGTTTTTAATGACTTGAAAATTTAGATGAAAAAGTGAGTTAGATTAAGTCATAAGTCAAAAATCGGGTAACGGATAGTTACTGAAATTTTTTTAATTTGAGAGATATGAAAAAACCCGAAACCAGAATAAAATACCCAACCAGATTGCTTAAAATCGAATCAGGTCAGCAATTCGGGAAGGCGCAATTACAGATATTTGATACAGATCATGACTTTAAAGATCGTCTTACCAATGAGATTAACTATTCGATAGATAGAATATTAAAGCTGCATAGAGGAGGGGATAATAACTATACGATTACATTACCAGAGTTTTTTAAAGAAAAACTGGGTGATGATGTAAAGCAAAGAATTACCAAAGAGCTTTCGGGTTACGAATTACGTGTGCTTACAGCTGTAGTGGCATTGGCACAGATTTCTAAAAGTCTTTCAACACTTTCTTATATCGAAGAAATCGATAGAGTGGTGTTTGAGTTTCAATTGGGTAGCTTATACAGAATGTTAGGCATAGACTCAAGTTACAGCAAGCGTCATAGAGATTTGGTAAAAGATGCTTTAATGAGTTTGCATTATAAAGAATTCTTAGTGCCATTTAACACCAAAAACAGAACGGGTTTTAAAATTAAGCGACTTATTGAATTGTTGGAATACTCAAAATTCAAAGATAGTCAGGCAGATGGCGATTATAAATTTAGACTTATGGTAGATGCCTGTTTTATTTCTTACCAGGTAGAAAAGGCGCAGACTTATTTTTACATTCCATCAGATGTAAACCTTACTTTAAAGAAAATTAACCCAGGTAGGCCAAATCCATCTATCGAGCTTTTTATAAAATGCTTGTATCAGGCAAAGCACTGTTCCACTACCGGAAGAGTAGAATACAGTTTTTCTAAGCTCAGCGATATTATGAACCTCAATCGCTACAAAAGAAACAACAACTATAGCCGCATCAAAAAAACAATTGATAAAGCTTTTGAAACAGCCTTAAAATTAGATTTAGTAGAATCAGTAGAAGAAGACAGAGCAAGAAGTGGAGAAGTAAAATACATGATTAAGTTTGCTTCCTGATTTATAACGAACTGATAAAAAGCGCACTGAGAGTAGATTTCAGTGCGCTTTTTTTATGTGTTTAAAATGAATGTCTTTTCAAAGAGACAACTACAGAGGCAGATTACTCATTAGCTAAATAAACAGACTACTACAAGAAGTAGATTTTTACACCTTAGCCATTTTCAATGAAACCAACACTATTTACGATTTTCATCTTGCTTATATTTAATATCTCAATTCCATCTTTAAAAGCTTGTTCCGTACTTTATTACATTGATTTACAAACAGGAAAAATTTACATAGCCAACAACGAAGATTTTTGGTACGATGTAGAACCATACATTCAGCTTATGCCAGCTAGCAAAAAGAAACATGCAAGATTATGGTACGGTTGGGATAATTTTGCTCAAGGAGGTATTAATGAGGAAGGTTTATTTTTTGATGGCGCTGTTACCCCACTGCAAACAAGACCAGTAGGTTACCAAAAACCAAAAGGCAATTTAGGAGATGAAATACTGGCTAATTGCAGTACCGTGGAAGAAGCTGTAAACTATCTGGAAAAAGAAAAAATTGCATTAAACAACGGACATATGATGTTTGGAGATCGGTCTGGTAATGCAGTAGTAGTAGAGTGGGTAGGAGGTGAAAGAAAGCTTGAATACATAAAAGATAACAAACTAGTTATGACAAACTTTTTGTTGTCAGAAACTACTCAGGGTAATTATCCTTGTTACAGATATGTGGCTATTACTAATAGTATAGCTAATCTTGAGAGTAAAAATAAAGCGCTTAGCTTTCTTGAAATTAGCAACACTTTAGGTAATGCCGTTCAGGTTCCTATACCTGATGAAAATGGCAGAAAAGGAGGCACATTATATTCAACTTTTATTGATGTAACCGAAATGGAATTCGTTTTGATCTATAAGATTGATAATTCGAAAGTGACCAAGCTCGATCTAAACAAAGAATTTGCAGCAGGCAAAAAAAGAAAATTGAAGCTAGAATAATGATTAAATCAAAATTTGAATGGCGCAATTGGTAATTAAAATATAAAATGATTATCCGTATTCTTACCACAAGCTCAAGTGAGCGTACAAGCAATTAATATTCTGTCAAAAATATCATTTTCAAAGTATCTTCTATTGAGTTTGTAACAGAACTCATCTAGATAATTCTGTAGATACCCTGGCCTTGTATGCTGATATATCCCTTGTAGGACTTTCTTTGCATTCCCAATGGCTGTATGTACCCAAGGTAGTTTGATATGGGCCTGTTTTGAGGGCACTTTTTCCACATCCATCTCGAACTCTCCTGTCAGTGACTGATAGGTTGAATAGCCATCTGTAATCATCTTGGCATTCTGGGCAACATGCCGGGTAATCGTATTTCTAGCAGTTTCTACTGTAAAATCAGCGCATACAGCCATTTTGAAATACTTGCACCTTTTAGAAGGGCGGTGTTTTTTAGGCTGTAGCACCACCTCTGTCTGTGCAAAGACCATCGCCATGGTCTGCTTCTGGCTCCCCCTTCCCCGCTTTCTCTCCTCTTCCTTCTGCCCCTCGGGTACTAGTGTTTCAAAGAACCCTTCGTCTACCTCAATATTGCCTCCCAGCAAGTAGTGGTTGTCCCGTTGGCCCATCGCAGAGCGTATTTTGTGCATCATTGCCCAGATAGGTTCATAGCGCTTATGATTGAGCTGCCTCTGCACATTACAGGCAGAAGAACCTTTCTTGCTACAGCCCATCAGCCAGATAGCAACGAACCAGTAGCGAAACGGAAGTTTGGAAGCTTCCATGATGGTGCCACTGCGGAGGCCTGTCCTAAAACTGCATGACTTGCATTGGTACATCTGCTTGCTATTTAGCCAGTAATGCTCTTGGCTACCGCATTTCTTGCAACAAACACCTGCTTTATCCCTGATTTCCTTGAAACACTCACGGCATACCTGCTCATTGCGGTACGCTTACATGAATTCAATAATACTATCCATAATGACCTGTTTTTGAGCTAATTTCGAAGCGCAGACCATTCCCTATTTACTTTGTGGTAGCTTTACGGATAATCATTAAATCAAAAAATAATAATAGCTTAACAAACTATTAACTGTGATTTTATGAGTCGCAGAAACTGATTTGCTTACTTTGAGAATTCAAAAAGTTTGTAAAATGAGTAGCGCTAACCATACTGAAATTGATAAAAAATGGATATACCTTTTAAAAAAAGGTGAGCGCAACGCATTAACCGAAGTTTTTAACCATTATCACAGTCGCCTCTATGCATTTGCATTTAGTTTTGTAAAGTCCAAAGATTTGGCTGATGAGATTGTTCAAGATACTTTTTTGAAAATCTGGCAGCGAAGAGATAGTATTTCTACAGATTATTCTTTCTCTTCCTTTATATTTCGAATCGTTAAAAATCTAGCAATAGACAGTCTTAGAAAAGCAGTGCGAGAAGAGGCTTTTAAGTCTGAGCTGGCTACAAAAATTTTAACTTTTCATACAGAACCCGAAGAAGAGTTACTTTACACAGAGCTTTCAGAAACCATTTCGGCTTGCATAGATCAACTGCCAGAGCAACGCCAAAAAATATTTAGGTTAAGTAGAGAAGAAAATCTCTCGCACGAAGAAATCTCCATTAGGTTAGGCATTTCCAAGAATACGGTAAAAGTAAGCATCTTCAAATCATTAAAAGAGATAAAAAGCCAACTTGCTAAAAGCGGGATATACCTCATTGTTATCTCTATGTTTCTAAAAGGTTAATTATTTAAGTAGTAGTAATACCACTGCTATTGCCAGTCGTATTGCTGGTGTATGAAGACAAATGACCCATTAAGCGATTTAGAAAAAAAAGAATTACTGAGAAAGTATCTGAGTAATACTTGTAGTGCACAAGAGTTGGAACTGGTATTTCTAATTCTGGAAAATGTTGATGACAAACATTTTCTGGAAGAAGTTGCAGAAGAACTATGGCAAAAAGGAGATAAAGAAATCAAACTGGAAGCTGCACACAAAGAAGCTTTAAAACAAGGCATTTTGAGAAAAATACCAGAAAGCTCTCGAAGAAAAGAAACTAAACAGTTAGATCTAAGTAATTCTTTCCAAGCATATTACAAAGTGGCAGCATTAGTAATTCTTACAGTAGGCTTGGGTTTGGCTTACCTTAAGGTGGATAAAAAACAAAGCACAAACAAGCAAATTCAGCGTGAAGCGCAATGGATTACAAAGTATACACATGCTGGCGAAAAGCTAACCGTAAAACTACCAGATAGCACCATAGTTAAACTCAATGCAGAAAGTAGTATCGCTTATCGCACAGATTTTAACGATAGTATCCGCTTTATAAAAATAGCTGGAGAGGCATTTTTTAATGTGAGCCATAACAAACAGAAACCTTTTTTGGTAGAAACCGACAAGATTACCACCAGAGTTTTAGGCACTAGTTTTACAGTAAAATCATTTGCAGATGAAGCTACAAAAGTAACTGTATTAACTGGGAAAGTTGGTGTAGCAGTTAATTCAGGCAATACTTACTTTGAAGCTCCCAAGGATATTAAAAACCAAGCAATTGTACTGCTACCATCTCAACAAGCAGTTTTGGTTTCAGATTCGATTCTTGAGTTAAAAGAAATTAATCTCGACATAGAAACAGGTTGGAAAGACGGTAACATCAGGTTTGATAAGACCGATTTACTAACAGTAAAAAAAGTATTGGAACGCTGGTATGGGATTTCAATTCAATTAAATGTGCAAAGCCCTGAAAAGTGTCTGATTAGCAGCGAATACAAAAACGAAAGCCTAGAAAATATACTACAAAGTATCGGATACATACTTCAGCTCAAATATCAATTCATCGATAAGAAAACGATTGAAATAACAGGAAACGGATGTTAAACTTTAAACCCATTTATATGCAAGAATAAGCTTACTCAATTTGCGGAGATAATGGTGAGGCAACGCAATTATTTCCAACTCCAACGAAGAAAAAAGCTCATAACTGAGGCAACAGCTATGAGCCAGATTTGACCCGGAGGCAACCGGATCAAACATCATTTAATAATCCATTACAACGAATAATAAGATTATATGAAGACAAATTTATTAAAAGTATTGATGATTGTATCAAAACAGATAATTTATATCTTTTGTATCCAACTGATTTCCTTACAGTTGCTGTTGGCCGATTCATTAAAAGGTCAAAAGCTGGAAGAAATTAAGGTGAGTGTACATGTAGAAGATTATTTACTTGAAGATGTTTTTAAACTTCTTGAAAGTAAAACAGGCTTTAAATATGGCTATCAGAGCACAGAAGGTGTGCACAGCGAGTTTATTACTTTAAGTATGCAGGCCGATTTGCGGAGTGTACTTGAGGAAATCGCAAGGCAGGCAGATGTGCGTTTTAAGCGCATCAATAATGTAATTTCGGCAGTAAAGGTTTCTGAGAAACAACAAGAGGAGACACTTGTATCCGAAGAGATTGTAATTACAGGAAAAGTAATCGATAATAAAACGGGCGAACCTGTAATTGGCGCTGCTGTTATCTTACAAGAAAACACCTCAGTAGGTACAATTACAGATATTAATGGCGGTTTTTCAATCCAAATTCCAGATGCGGGAGCTACTTTACTTTGTTCATTTATTGGTTATGAAACTGTCACTTTAAAAGTTTCAGGCTCGCAAGATGTGTTAATCAAAATGCAGGAAGATGTAAGACTGCTAGAAGATGTTGTGGTAGTTGGTTATGGTGTGCAAGAAAAAAGTGACATTACCGGTTCAGTTGGTTCTGTTTCTCAGAAGCGTTTGGAGATGGTGCCCAACCTAAATATTGCACAAGCTTTACAAGGTTCGGTGCCGGGTTTATTGGTACAACAAACCGGAGCAGGTGCAGTGCCAAATCAAACATTAATGATTAGAGGTAGAAACTCAATTCTAGCCGATAACTCACCTTTAATTGTTGTAGATGGAATTCCTTACTATGGCAACATTACCGACCTCAATGTGAATGACATCCAATCGATGGAAGTTTTAAAAGATGCATCTGCAGCGGCAATTTATGGTTCGAGAGGTTCTAATGGGGTTATTCTGGTAACTACCAAAACTGGAAAAACAGGCAAACCGCAAATCAATTTTGAAGCACGCTACTCTACGCAATCTTCTGTAAACGAACCAGATTTTCTTACTGGCGCTGAGTTTTACGAATACAAAATGCTGCGTGATCCATCCATGATTACAGATACAGAAACTCAAAATTATGAGGCTGGAATCACTACCGATTGGGTAGATTTAACTTTAAGAAACGGACAAAGCGAATTGTACGACCTTTCAGTTTCTGGTGGAACAGATCGTGTAAATTATTATGTGGGAGGTAACTATTTGGAAGTGGAAGGACTTTCCATCACCGATCAATACAAGAGACTTTCGGGCAGAGCCAATTTGGACGTAAAGGTTACAGACTGGCTAACTGTTGGAACCAGAACTCAGTTTACTTACGATGATAAAAGCGGATACAATATCGACTACGGCGAAGTATATCAGATGAATCCACTAATTGGAAATCCTTATATTGAAGATGGAGAGATTAACCTTTATCCATGGCCCGAATGGCCCGATGCCAACCCATTAGAAGCAATCAATTATCAGGATAAAGATTATTCATATCAGATGGTTACTAACAACTTCATTAATGTGGATATTCCATTTATTGATGGATTGAGTTACAGATTAAATACAGGTATCAGGAGAAAGTGGGCAGATCAACAATTGTATGCAGGTAGTAACACCACAGTAGGCATTGCCAATAATGGTTATGCGAACTTAACAGAAGATGATTACCAGAATAATGTTTTTGAAAACATCGTCACTTATAAAAAAGACTTCAATCGCCATTCTATATTTTTAACAGGTGTTTATAGTTACGAGGAAAATCAAAGATATCAGCAGGATTTAGAAGCAGTTGATTTCCCAAATGATGAATTTACCTATTACGGCATATCTCAAGCTTCTAATGTTATTGGAAATAATGATTATAGTCGCACAGCACTCATCTCTCAAATGTTGCGAGCCAACTATATTTTCAACGATAAATACATGGTTACTTTTACTGGTAGAAGAGATGGTTACTCGGGTTTTGGTGTAAGTAACAAATGGGGTATTTTTCCATCGGTAGCATTAGGCTGGAATATTTCAGATGAAAACTTTATGGCCGGTGCAGACTTTTTCGAATACTTAAAACTTCGTGCTTCTTGGGGAAAAAATGGCAACCAAGCGGTTGATCCATATGCTTCTATTACCAGAATGTCTGATAGAAATACACTTTCAGGCGATAATTCAATGGTAGGTTATATACCAAGTGTAGTTGGAGATGAAAACCTTGGATGGGAATCTAGTGAAACCATCAACTTAGGATTAGACTTTGGTTTGTTTGATGGAAGAATTCAAGGTGATTTTAACATCTACAAAACCAAAACTTCAGACTTATTACTTAACAGAACAATCTCGTCAATCCACGGAGTTAATCAAATTACCCAGAACATCGGTGAAACAGAAACCAGAGGAATAGAATTAGGCTTACAAGGTACAGTGGTTCAAACTCCTCAGTTTACATGGTATGTTAATGGTAATTTAGCAACCAACAAAAACAAGATTCTTTCACTTTACGGAGAGTTGGATGAAAACGGAAATGAGATTGACGACTTGGCTAACTCTTGGTTTGTAGGCCAGCCAATTAGAGTGAACTATGGTTACAGAATGATTGGTGTATGGCAGTTAGATGAAGCAGAAGAAGCCGCAGAATGGAACTCAGAACCAGGCTTTGTAAAACTAGAAGATGTAAATGGTGATGGTCTAATGACAGCTGAAGACCGCCAAATTATCGGGCAGCAAGACCCAAAGTTTACATGGGGTTTGAGCAATTCATTCACGTACAAAAATTTCACTTTAGAAGTATTCCTGCATGGAGTTCATGGAGCTACCAGAAGAAACAACCTAATGCGTGAAAATGTGGGTGCTGAGATTAGAAGAAATGTAATGAAAAAGGATTGGTGGACAGAAGATAATCCTACAAACGCTTATCCAAAAGTAGATATCAATGCATTTGCAATGGGTGGAGCAGGAGGAACAATTTACGAAAGTGCCAGCTTCATCAGACTAAAAGATATTTCATTGGCTTACACTTTTCCATCATCCATACTGGAAAAATTAAAGCTACAAAAACTTCAACTTTATACAACTGGGAGAAACCTTTTAACCATCACAGATTGGTCTGGCAACGATCCAGAACTAGACCTCAATGGAGAGCCGGGTATTGTGCCGCTACAGCGTGAATTTACATTTGGTGTTAAACTCGGATTGTAATTTGAAAACTTTAAAATTCTAGAAATGAAAAAGATCATATATATACTCATTTTTATTCTCACATTTACCGGAGCTTGTAACGAAGATTTACTCGAAGAAAATCCTCCAAATGTAATTTATGCAGAAGATTTATATACCGACTACGATGGTTTAGAAGCAGGTGTAAATGGTTTGTATTCTCTAATGAGATACGAGCGTGAAGGCCTTGATGCCAGTACAGATTTAATTACTGATATGACAATGGCAGGCACCGATATAATAGTTGCTAATCATGGAGGAAAAGCCTTATCGAGTATATCGCGAAACTGGGCTTCATACAGCACACCATCCACCGGATTTTATGAAAATGCATTTTTATGGTTATATCAGATTGTAAATGCGGCTAATACCATTATTGCATCAGTAGAAGAAAATAGCGAAAGTATCGACTGGTCTGGTGGTGATTTAAGTGAAGAAGAGAATAAAAACTTAATATTGTCTGAAGCCAAAGTGGCAAGAGCTTACGCATATAGACATTTAACATATAACTGGGGAGATGTTCCATTAAGTTTGGAGCCATCAAGTGGTTCATCAATCAAAACAAACTGGGAAAGAACAGCCGTTGAAGAAGTAAGAGCACAGATAATTGCAGACTTAGCATTTGCAGAACCAAACATTCCAGAAGAAGGCTCAAGTTCTGGTAGAATAACCAAAGGTGCAGTACAGCATTATTTGGCAGAAATTTATCTGGCAATGAACCAAGCAGACAGTGCACTTTATTGGGCGAATCAGGTAGTAAACAATCCGACTTATGCGCTTATCACGGAACGCTATGGAGTAGCAATGGCCGAAGATGGAATTGCTTTTATGGATATGTTTAAAGCTGGTAATACCAACCGAGAAGAGGGCAACACCGAAGCTCTATGGGTATTCCAGTTTGAAAAGAATAAGTTAGGTGGAGGAGAATATCCTATAATGGCGATGCACCATACTTCTCGTTATCGCGGTGGTGATCTGGATTTAACGGTTACTGCTGATAGAGGTGGTTATGGAAATGGAAGGGCTTCACTTACCCAATGGGCACTTAATAATTTTGATGATGCTAATGATGATCGTGGTTCTCACTTTGCCATCCATAAATATTTTGTATTGAGAGATGCGGCAGGTAATGCCCCTTATGGTGGTGCAGATCCATTACCAGAAGGAATGAATTATGGTGATACCATCTTTTTAGATTGGAGTGAAGATATCTCTACAGAACATAATGGTGTAGAAGAATGGCCATTTAGTAGAAAATACGATTGGGCAGATTCTGACGATCCTGTTGGAAACAGGGAGTCTTGGTACGATCAAGTTTATTTGAGGGCAGCAGATACCTACTTGCTTAAAGCCGAAGCCGAGTTTAAATTAGGTGATGCACAAGCGGCAGCAAATACCATAAATATCATCAGAAATAGAAGCAATGCATCGGATATTACTGCGGCAGATGTAGATATTGATTTTATTCTGGATGAAAGAGCAAGAGAGTTGATGGTGGAAGGTCCGAGAAGATACACCTTACTCAGAACCGGTAAATGGGCGGAAAGAACCATAATGTACAATCATAACGGTGGTGAAACAATTAATCCTGAACGAGATATATTATTACCAATACCTCAATCTGTATTAGATGCCAACTTAACCCTCGAAATGAGACAAAATCCGAATTATTAATTATATAAATTAGACGTGCAAATGACTAAAAACCTAATTTTAATAGGTGCATTCTTAATCATTTTCGTCTCTTGTCAAAAGGTGGTGAGAGACGAATTGGTGAAGGAAAATGTGCCAGAACTTCCGCATCATGTAAAACTTAGTTGGAAAACATCGCCTGAAACAAGTCAGGCGGTTTCTTGGCGAACAACCGATAAAGTTACCAAAGGAGTAGTTGAATATGTAAAAGCTACAGCATCACCTTTTTTTGAAGATGATGTAAAAACAATTACAGCCAAAACAGATACCCTTACTTCAGACGATGGCACTTGGGCTTACCATCAGGCAAATATTACTGGTTTGCAACCTGCCACTACTTATTCTTACAGAGTAGGCGATGGAACCAACTGGTCAGAATGGACAGAGTTTAGCACAGCATCAGACAAAAACGAACCATTCACCTTTTTGTATCATGGAGATGTGCAGCGCTTTATTTACTCGAAAGGTAGCCGAACCATTCGCGAAGCCTATATTCAAAATCCGGATGCAAAGTTTATGGTTTTTGGAGGTGATTTGGTACATAGAGGAAAGAAAAACATCGAAAACTGGGGAGAGTTTTTTCCTGCTGGTGGTTTTGTTTTTCAGAAGTTGCCAACCATTGCCACTCCGGGAAATCACGAGCATTATAACCCTAAAGCAGGGATGGACTTGGTAGACTTATGGTTTTTAAATTTTGAGTTCCCAGAAAATGGTCCAACAGGCCACGAAGAAGAAACTTTCTATTTCGATTACCAAAACATGAGGATTATTTCTCTCAATCTTTGCCGATATAATAATGAGGAAGACCGCAAAGCCATTTATGAGTGGACAGAAGCCAGACTAAAAGAGTTTACTGGCGACTGGGTGGTAATGACTCATCACTATGGTATGGAAGCTTTGGCAAGAAACAGAAAACCCGGTATCAGATTCCCAGATTTAAAAGAGCTGTACGAAAAATACGAGGTAGACTTGGTACTTGCCGGGCACGAACATTTGTATGCCAGAGGTAGAATGGATGCTCCTTTACCAGTTCATGTAATTTCAGTTTCTGGACCTTTCCAAAATGCCATTCGTTTTGCCAATTGGATTGAAAGAGCGGGAACCAACCTACAATTGTATCAAGAAATTCATGTGAGTGCAGATACATTACACTACATTACCAAAACAGTACTTGGAGATGTTTACGATGAATTTAAAATTGGCAAAGATGCGAATGGCAAGAAAACATTTATCGAAAGTGATAACTTGCCACCAGAATCTTTAATACCCACTTTAAACTTCGGAGACCGCTACGATAAAGAGTTGGTCGATTCTTACGAAGATGATAAGAAACGATATTTAGAGAAGAAAGAATTATAATAAATTCAAAAAAAAATCGGACTTGATAATGAGTCAAAATTAAAATGTCAAGTCCGATATTTTAATCACCCTCTTTGAGAAGAAGTCCTAACAACCAATTTACCATCGAGTTTAATGGTGTTATCTTCTGTTTGCTTTTCATTGAGTTGTTCGAGTAGCAAATGAGCGGCATGGTAACCAATTAAGTTGGTAGGTTGTGAAACGGATGACAGGGGAGGGTCAACTACCTCAGACCACATGGCTTCTGAAAAACCGATAATGCAGACATCTTCTGGGATTCTTTTACCCGCATTTTTTAATGCTTTAATAGCTCCAATAGCAGTTGGGTCGTTGGTAGCAAAAATTCCATCTGGGCAAATACCTTTGTCTAGTAACTGTTTCATCACTTTTTCACCTTCGTCAATCATAAAACCTGTTTCAATAATACAGTCATCGTCATAAGGCAAATGGAATTTATTCATGGCTTTTTCATAGCCTCGTATTCTTTCTCTAGAAAGACTCAAGTGTTTGTATCCTGCCAAGTGGATAATGTTTTTGCAACCTTGTTTTATCAGGTGTTCTACCGCAAAGTAAGACCACTTAAAATCATTGAATATGACCTTTGGTGCTTTAATCATTTCATTTACCCGATTAAAAAACACCATAGGCATGCCCTTGTCATAAAGCTTATTGTAATAATCTATGTTTTGGGTTTCGCGAGAAAGTGAGATCAATAATCCATCAACCATGTTTTCTTCCAACTTTAACACATTTTCCATCTCCGTTTCGAAGCACTCGTTAGATTGCATAATGAGTAACTGATAACTTTCTGCTTGTAACACATTTTGCATCCCCATGATGATCTGCGGGAAAAAGTCATTGATAAACTCTGGAATAACCACACCTACTTGAAAAGTTTTTTGTTGGTGTAAGCGCTTTGCTACTGGGTTCGGGTGGTAACCCATTTCTTTAGCAGCTTTTAAAATCTTGTCTCTGGTTTTGGTGCTAATGTCGAATGTATCGTTCATCGCTCGTGAAACTGTGGAGACAGAAACATTCAATTCGCGAGCTATGTCTTTGATAGTTATGTGTTTCATTTTCAATATTACTGTTTATCAGTCTTAGTATTATTCTAGTTCATTCTCAGCATCTAATATACGAATTCGGAATCGTTTCCGAAAATCGGAATCGTTTCCGAAACAAGATTTTTCGGGCTAATTAATATCCGATATAAGCGAATAGCTATATTAGTTCCACAAATGAAAATGAAAACTCGTGTATACTACTGACCTTATAGTATTATTTATTTTTGCGCTAATTGTATTTATTACTGGTATGTCTTTTTCCTCCTCAGGCAAAAGCATGAAAACCTTTTTTGCCGCCGGCGGAGCAGTTCCTTGGTGGATAAATGGTCTGTCCTTATTCATGAGTTTTTTCTCTGCGGGTACTTTTGTTGTCTGGGGTTCTATTGCCTATTCGCAAGGAGCAGTGAGTTTGAGTATTCAATGGATGATGTGTTTAGGAGGTTTATTAGTGGGAACTTTTATAGCTGCTCGCTGGCAAAAAACAGATTCGCTTACTGTCGCAGAATACCTTACAAAACGCCTTGGTTATAAGACACAGCGCATCTACACGTGGCTATTCTTATTTATTTCAGTATTTACAACAGGTGCGTTTTTGTATCCTGTAGCTAAAATTGTAGAAGTTTCAACAGGCATAGATATATCACTTAGTATAATTATTTTGGGCTTGTTAATTACCATATACACAGCCACTGGCGGTTTATGGGCAGTAATTGTTACTGATGTATTACAGTTTGTGGTGTTGAGTGCAGCAGTAATGATTGTGGTACCACTTTCATTTAAAGCTGCTGGTGGTTTTTCTAACTTTTTGCATACAGCACCTGAGGGTTTTTTCAGCTTAACTAACAACGAATATACGGGAAGTTTCCTCATAGCATTCGGTTTGTATAACCTAGTTTTTATTGGTGGCAACTGGGCATATGTACAGCGATATACCAGTGTTTCTGCTCCAAGAGAAGCCAAGAAAGTAGGTTGGTTATTTGGTGCTTTGTATACTGTTAGCCCAATTATCTGGATGTTACCGCCAATGTTGTATCGCATCATTCAACCGGAGTTAAATGGATTAGCAGATGAAGGTGCTTATTTAATGATTTGCAAACAAGTAATGCCTGCCGGATTATTAGGTTTGGTTTTGGGCGGAATGGTATTCGCCACAGCCAGTTCGGTAAATACCACACTCAATATTTCAGCGGGGGTGCTAACCAATGATTTATACAAGCACTTTGTACCAAATGCTTCTGACAAGAAGTTGATGAGATTCGCCCGTTTTGCAACTGGATTTTTCGGAATTTTTACTATTATGGTTGCTTTGCTGGTGCCTAAGATGGGAGGTATTGTAGAAGTTGTTCTAAGTGTGGCAGCCATTACTGGTGGAGCTATGTATTTGCCACCAGTTTGGTCTTTGTTTTCTAAAAGGCAAACTGCTTTGAGTATTATCAGTGCTACAGTAATTTCATTATTGATTAATTCCTATTTTAAATTTTTAGCACCAACTCAATTAGGAATTACCCTTAGTCGAGAACTAGAAATGGAATTGGGTGTAGGCTTACCTGTAGTAATTCTCTTGCTTTGGGAAATATGGTTTCTATTTAAAAAGGGAGCTGCAAGCAGCGATTATAACAAAGAACAAACAATTGAAGCAAACACCACATCTCAACAGCTCGAAGAAGAAACAGAAGAGCAAAATACAAATAACCGAGAAGGTGTAAAAAAGATTGGTATGGGTATGTTGGCAATTGGTGTACTCATGCTGGTATTGGGCATATATGCTTTTGAGCCATATGCCATAGTTACTGGAATAATTCTAAGTGGTTTAAGTAGCTGGATAATTTTTAAACAGAAAGCCTAAAGCAAAATGATTTAGGAGTACTTAAAGGGATATTTTCAAATAAGATATTATGATAAAATCAGCATTTTCGGCAAAAAAGCGGGACGCTAAACTTGTATCTATACAAACCCAGCTTGCTATAACAGGAGGTGGATTATCGGGTGTATGTGCTGCCATTACTGCTGCTCGCGAGGGTGTAAAAGTAGTGTTGGTACAAGACAGACCAGTATTGGGAGGGAATGCTTCCAGTGAAGTAAGACTTTGGATTTTAGGAGCTACTTCGCACATGGGTAATAACAATCGTTGGTCGCGAGAAGGTGGTGTAATTGATGAAATTTTGATTGAGAACCTTTATCGCAACAAAGAGGGCAATCCACTTATTTTGGACACTATAGTGCTAGAGAAAGTAAAGGCAGAAAAGAATATCACTTTGCTGCTCAACACCATGGTGTACGATTTGGAGAAAGAAGGCGACAATCGCATAAAAGCCATTAAAGCTTTTTGTAGTCAGAACTCAACTGAGTACCTTATTGAGTCTCCATTGTTTTGTGATGCATCGGGTGATGGAATTATAGCATTTAAAGCAGGTTCACCATTTAGAATGGGAGCAGAAAATGCCGAAGAGTTTGACGAAGGCTTTGCACCTAACATAGAAGATTATGGAGAGTTACTTGGACACTCCATGTATTTTTATACCAAAGACACAGGCAAACCTGTAAAGTTTGTAGCTCCCGATTTTGCACTAAAAAATATTGGAGAGTTACCGAGAATGCGCAACTACCAAGTGCAAGACGATGGTTGCAGACTTTGGTGGGTAGAGTATGGCGGCAGACTCGATACAGTGCATCAATCAGAAGATATTAAATGGGAACTTTGGAAGGTTATCTATGGCATTTGGGATTATGTAAAAAACAGTGGAGAGTTTCCAGAAGCAGAGACCTTAACCCTCGAATGGGTAGGTACAATTCCCGGTAAGCGTGAGAGTCGCCGATTCGAAGGAGATTATATACTTAAACAAGCAGATGTGGTTGAACAACGCCAGCATCCAGACTTAGTGGCTTATGGTGGTTGGTCTTTGGATTTGCACCCGGCTGATGGGGTTTACAGTGAAAAAATGAGCTGTAATCAGTGGCATAGTAAAGGAGTTTATGGAATTCCATATCGTTGTTATTATAGTAGCGAAATTGAAAACTTGTTTTTGGCAGGTAGAATCATTAGTGCTTCGCATGTAGCTTTTGGTTCTTCAAGGGTGATGGCCACTTGTGCTCATGGTTCGCAAGCTGTAGGTATGGCAGCAGTACTATGCGCAAAGAAAGAACTATTGCCAAGAGAACTTTCAAATCCGACTTTAATGGCGGAGTTGCAAAGCAAATTGAATTTGGCAGGGCAGAGTATTCCTCACACAAGAATACCTGAATCTAAGAACTTACTTACTTCTGCTGTTATCGAAGCTTCGAGTACCTATAAGCTAAATGAACTACCTTTTAATGGTCCTTGGATTTCTCTTAAACAAGGAGCTGCTCAGTTATTGCCAATTAGAAGCGGTGAACGTTTAAAAGCAAAACTGCAATTACGTGCTCAAACAGATACCTACATTCATGTGGAATTGCAAGCCAGTCAACGTTTGGGAAATTTCACACCAGATATGTTACTGCATGAGAAAACCATTTACCTAGAAAAAGGAGAGCAATTTATTGAGTTAGATTTTACTACAAACCTAAATGTAGACCAATATGTCTTTTTGCTTTTTAGGGAAAATGAGCAAGTAGAGATAAGGAGTTCATTAACTAGAATGACGGGTCTGCTCAGTGTTTTCAACAAGTTTAACAAAGCAGTTTCAAACTTAGGTAAACAAGAACCAGAAGAAGGTTTAGGCATAGATACTTTTGAATTCTGGACACCAGAAAGAAGACCTGCCGGACATAATTTAGCAATGGTTTTACAAGAACCTTTAAAGCTATATCATCCAGATTATTTAAGAAATGGGAAAGTAAGACCAGAAACAAAAACCAATGCTTGGGCTGCTTCTTTAGATGATGCAAATCCTGTTTTAAAATTCAAATGGGATACACCAAAAGAGATTCGCCAGATACGCTTGTTTTTTGACAACGATTTCGATCATCCCTTAGAATCTTCTTTAATGGGACATCCCGAAGACATGATTCCATTCTGCATTAAAGATTACAGAATTAGTGCAGTGCAAAACGAAAGTGAGCAATCAGAAAAACTAGAAATAACCACCAATATGCAGTATCACTCAGAAGAAGTAGCAACACTTACTGAGAAATCTGCAAAAATCATCATAGACAAAAAAGGAAATTACCAGACTATCAATACAATCAATTTTAAGCAACCACTAGTCACCAGTCAGATAGAACTTCAAATAGCACATCCGTCATCAGAAATACCTGCTGCCTTATTTGAAGTAGTGATCAGCTAAGCACTAACAACAATAATATTAATTGTAAAAAATATGTGAAATGAAAAGAATTCTAACTATTATGCTGATTTTGTCAGCAACGCTGGCATTCGGTCAACAGCAGATTAAAGGGGTAGTTACTGCTGAAGAAGACGGACTACCTTTACCAGGAGTAAGTATCTTGATAAAAGGAACAACTACTGGAACCACCACCGATTTCGATGGTAATTTTTCACTGCAAGTGAGTCAGGGAGATATATTGTCATTGAGTTATATCGGATATGTAACCAAAGAAATTACAGTTGAAAATCAGACTAGTATAAATGTTTCTTTAGAAACCGATCTCGATCAATTAGAAGAAGTTGTGGTAATTGGTTATGGAGAGCAAAAGAAAGTAAACCTTACCGGAGCAGTTGAAACCATTGGCAGCAAAGAATTGGTGAAACAACCCGTTTTCCAAACTTCGCAAGCTTTAGTAGGTTTATCGCCGGGTTTAACAGCAATTCAATCTAGTGGTCAACCCGGTGGCGACCAAGCAACCTTAAGAATTAGGGGAGTGGGTTCTCTAGAAGCTTCAAACGATCCATTAATCTTGATAGATGGAGTTGCCGGAGACATCAATGGTATCGACCCGAATGATATTGAGAGTATTTCTGTATTGAAAGATGCTGCCGCTGCTGCCATTTATGGTTCGCGTGCATCTAATGGTGTTATTCTCGTAACAACCCGTAGAGGGAAATCTGGTGAGTTTACCGTAAGCTATAATAACTACCTCGGTGTCCAGAAAATCGCTGATGTACCAGAGTATGTTGGAGCACTCGACTTTTTGAGAATCACTAATACAGATCAAGCAGTAATTGATAATTACGCAGCCAATATGTCAAGCAATCCAGACCTTTATCCAGATACCGATTGGCTAGATTTACTGTTTTCAGAAAATGGTTTCCAGCAGTACCATAATGTAAGTGTTAACGGAGGTACAGAAAAGTCTAAAGTGTTGGCTTCGCTAGCTTATACAGATCAAGGAGCAAATGTGGTGAACTATACCTTTAAGCGTTACAATGGTCGCTTTAACTCAGACTTTAAATTTAATGATAAGATTGATATGAATTTTGATGTCAATTTTAGAAAAGAGTTAACAGCATCACCAAGTGCAGGACTAGCAGAAATTTTCAGACAAGCTTATAGAGTAGATCCTACACAAGTAGCCTATCATTCTGATGGTTCTTGGGGTGATGGCTGGGGTGGACAAAACCCAATTGCTGCTGCTCACGATGGAGGGCAAAACAAAACAGAAGACAACTATTTTAGAGGTTTAGTTAAAGTTAACTACAGACCAGTTAAAGGCCTTACTTTAAGTATGATGTATTCTCCTGAACACAGGGATCAATTCAGAAAAAACTTCTTAAAGTCTTATACCACTTATATCGATTGGGATGCTAAAACAACCAGAACTTATCCTAACAGAAACAGATTAGGAGAGGCAAACCTAAGATGGTTCGAAGATAACTTTAACGCTTTGGCATCTTATACAAAAACATTAGGAGAACACGATTTCTCAGTTTTAGGTGGATACGAATTTATTAAATCTAAATACACATCATTCGGTGCTTCCAGATATGATTTTATCATTCAAGAATATCAAGAGCTAGATGCTGGTTCTGCAGAAAGTGCACTTAATAATGGTAGCTCTACACATTCAGGTTTATCTTCTGTGTTTGGTAGATTTAGCTATGCTTTTAAAGGTAAATACCTGTTTGAAGCCAATGTGAGAAGAGATGCTTCTTCAAGATTTGCACCTGAAAACAGAGTATCAGTTTTCCCTTCATTTTCTGCCGGTTGGAGAATATCGGATGAGGCCTTCTTTAGCGGAGTTGATTTCATGAATAATTTAAAACTGAGAGCATCTTGGGGACAATTGGGTAACCAACAGATTGGTAGTGATTTTCCTTACGCATCTAATATAGCTTTAGGTGGTAGCAATTTTATATTTGGTGGAGTAATGGCGACAGGAGCTACACAAAATGTGCTAGCAAATAGAAACATTAAATGGGAAGTTACAGAGACTAGCAACATTGGTATAGATGCCGGATTCTTCTCTAATAAATTAACTTTCTCAGCAGATTACTACATCCGTAAAACCAAAGATATTTTGTTGGAATTACCAATACCTGCTGTAGTTGGGCTTCAACCATCTATCCAAAATGCAGGTAACATGGAGAACAAAGGTTGGGATTTATCATTGGGTTGGCAAGAAACCAGAGGTGAGTTTTCTTATAGTGTAAAACTGAATGCATCTGATGTGCAAAACGAAGTAACAGATTTGGCAGGTGTAGGTCCGATTATTAGTGGTAACTCTATTATTGAAGTAGGCAGCCCAATGGGTAGCATTTACGGTTACGAAACACAAGGCTTATTCCAAAGCGAAGACGAAATTAGCGATGCTCCTGCACAGTTTGGTTCTTTGCAGCCGGGTAACATCCGTTATCGCGATCAATTAACAGTAGACACCGATGGCGATGGCATAGCAGATGCGGCTGATGGTGTAATTAATGCAGACGACAGAGTAATTTTAGGTAACCCTTTCCCTCGTTTAACTTATGCGCTTAATCTTTCAGCAGAGTACAAAGGCTTCGATTTGTCAATCGCTTTCCAAGGTGTGGGCAAAAGAGATGTATTTTTACAAGGTGATGTAGCATGGGCATTATTCAATGCAGGTAAAGTACAGAAATGGCATGTAGAAGAAACTTGGACACCAGAAAGAACAGATGCACAATATCCAGTTTTAATTGCCACCAGTGCTGGTAGTAACGATGCAAGAGCAAGTAGCACTTGGATTTTTAATGCAGCTTACCTTTCACTGAGAAATGTAACCTTAGGTTATACATTGCCGCAACCAGTTTTAGACAATATCCATTTAAGAAACCTCAGAGTTTTCTTTGCCGGACAAAACCTCTTCAACTTTAACAAACTACCTGATGGTATGAATCCACTTACACCAAATGGTTCTTCTGGAGCAATGTATCCAATTGTAACTTCTTACACAATGGGTGTAAATGCTACTTTTTAATGAATAAGTAAATATGAAATATCATGAAAAAGAAAATATATATATTATCATTACTTACACTGCTATTCACATTTGTGTCTTGTAACGATCAAATTCTCGATCTGGAATCTTTAACTGAGCCAACAGATGCTACTTTTTTCTCCAATGAACAAGAACTTAATTTAGCACTTACCGGAGTGTATAATTCATTGGTTTGGACAGGTGGTTATGGTTTACCAGTACAAGTAAATATGGATAATGCTGCTACTGATATTGGATTGGTAAGAGGTGGCTATCTTGGTTTCGATGAGTTAGGAGCAGGATCTCATTCAGCATCAACTGGTGGTTTTTCTTCAGTGTATACCTTTTTGTATCAGGGAATAGGCAGAGCAAATAACCTCATTAATAACCTAGATAGAGCTGCTGATTTAGTAAGTGAAGATAGATTGAATGAAATTAAATCTGAAGCAATGGTTTTAAGAGCTTATTATTACCATTATCTTACTGAGCTATTTGGTGATGTTCCTTATACAGAAGCATTGGCTGTTTCGGTGGAAGATGCTTTATTACCAAGAGTAGCTAAAAGCGAAGTGGTTGATAATATGTTATCAGATTTAGAAGCATCGATTCAATTCTTGCCTGAAACTCCATCTGAAGCGGGTAGAGTATCTGCCGATTTTGCTGCGGCACTTTATGCTCGAATTGCATTATACAATGAAAGATTTACCGAAGCAGCGACAATGGCTAAAACGGTAATAGATCATGGTAATTTCCCATTGCACTCAGACTATGAAGAGTTGTTTACACCAGCAGGAGAGTATTCTTCAGAGATTATGCTTAGAATGCCATTTGCAGATGGATATAGAACTACTCAATTTCCAAGAGCACAAGGATCAAGAAATAGAGGGGCTTACAGTACAGTTGTGCCCACACAATCTATGATAGATAGCTACGAAGCTACCGATGGTTTACCAATTGATGAGTCAGTAGTTTACGATCCAACTCAGCCGTTCGAAAATCGCGATCCAAGGTTAAAAGCTTCTATCATAACACCACAAAGCGAATGGGCAGGACTCATTTTCGAAAGTCATCCAGATAGCCTAACGCTAACTTTAGCCAATGGAACTTCGGGAGGTTCTAATAATGATTCGAGAACAGTAATCTGGCCAGCTGCATTCTGCGGATACTTATGGAAGAAATATACCGATGAAGCTGCGCAACTTGAAAACCAAGTTTGGAGTGAGCAAGATTTTATCTTAATGCGCTATGCAGAAGTATTGTTAATCTATGCTGAAGCTAAAATTGAAGCCAATGATATTGATAATACAGTGCTTGATGCGATCAATCAAGTAAGAGCCAGAGCTTATGGAGTTGATGTGGCCGATGTAGCAAATTATCCTGCAATCACTACTACAGACCAGAGTGCGCTGAGAACAATTATAAAAAGGGAAAGAAAGGTAGAGTTGGCAAATGAAGGTTTCCGCTTGTTCGATATTAGACGTTGGGAAATTGCGGAAAAAGTGATGCCAGTTACACTATACGGAAGAATCTTGGATGAAGCAAATGCTACAATGGTTCCTCAGATTGATGAAGACGGTTTTGTTTCTTACAGCGGTATTGAAAGCCAGTATGATTTAAATACGGATGCTCGCTTCCCAAATGCACAGAATAGAATATTTACTAATCCGAGAGATTATTTGCTGCCAATTCCACAATCTGAAATTGACACTTATGCAGGTAATGGAACTACGCTTGAGCAAAATCCCGGAGGATATTAATCGATAATTGGATTAGCAAAATGATATAGGAATGAATTTATAAACTCAGCGATGCAAAAATTAACTTCAGGAAAATACTTCATACTTGTAATACTTATATTCTTTTTCATTTCATCATGCAAAGAGAAGAACCAGCTTGAATCTGCTTTGGTAGTGCTAGACTGGGATCAGCAAAATGACGGATGGCATTTATCAAATATTGCATGGAAAGATACTCCCGGGCAGGCTTCTGCCTTCGGGAGTTCTTCTGGAAAATACACTTTCCTGTATGCGAAGGAGAAGCCAAAAACCGTGTCTGATACCATTATGTATGACAATGCCGGAAAGCAATTTCCCGGAGAAGAATTTACCTACTTGTTTAACAAATGGAAAAGTGTGGTAAGTCCTGTTGCCATGAACACAGCCGGAGAAGAGGTTTCTTTCTATCCAGAAACAATGGAAAAGAAAGAAGGAAGTTTGGTGTTTTCTAAAGAAACCGATTTGGCAAAAGTGGAAGCCGAATGGAAACCTGCTACCGATTTTCCTGAAGATATTTTGATAAACATGAAGCTGACAGCAAAGCAAGCTGGCTGGTTTTCTTTGGCATCACCAACTATTGCGACTTTACCAACATCAGAACTGGAATGGGGAATTGTTCCCGGCTACTACCAAGGCAATAGTTTAAATCCTGATTTAATATTGTCACTGGGTTATGCACAAGGTTTACCAGAGATTCCATATATATGTCAAGATAAAACCATTACAACTCCTTCAGCATTTATCACAAACAAGCAAAAATCAACTTTAAGTGTGATTTTGGAGCCCGGTCAGTCAAGACACCCTTGGGCAAAAGATGGAGATGAAAGTACACATAACAATAATAGAACTGGTTTTTCGCACATGAATCGTTCTGGAGAATTAAGCCCTACAGCGTATGTACCCTTGTTAAGTAGTTCAGAAGCAGAGTTAAAAATCGGTGATGAGATTACGGCACAATTCAGAATTAGCTTATCGCAAAAAGGATGGTTCGAAGCATTAAAACATGCGATGGATGATATCTATCAAACCAAAGATAAACTAGCCATAAAAAAGAATACACAATCCTTAAGTCGAAGAGTGGAAAGGATGCTCGATTTCTCACTAGATGATAAAACTTCTATGTGGCAAGAAGATGTATTTCAAGGAGTGAAATTAGGGGCACAATCTTATTTGGGAACTGTGATAGGGGCGGATAAAGATGCCATAAAAAATTCTGACATTGGAGCTATGTGGATGATGGCAGAACTTACCGGAAACGAAGAACTCAAAGAGAAGAGACTGCCTTTGGTTCGCAATTTTAAAATGATGCAACAGGAACCGAACAAAGGTTTTTTTTACGGTGCAGCAAGAGGTCAGTATTATTTAATGAAAAGTGACAGATGGGTAGAAGAGTGGGGCAGCCACATTGAGCCGACAGGTTTGATGTATTACACTTTGTGCGATTTAGGTAATATTCTGCTTTTTGAAACTGAGGATAAAGAATTGAAAGGTATGTTTAGAGCCGGTGCAGATCGACTCTTAGAATGGCAACAACCCGAAGGAAATTGGGTAGCTGGTTACGACCACAAAACAGATAAACCAGTATTTAACGATTTATCTGATGTAAGACCGACTTTCTATGGATTAATTGCCGCTTATAGAATTTTAGGTGATGAGAAATACCTAAGTGCAGCCCAAAAAGGGGCCGATTGGATTTTGGAGAATGCAGTTGAAAAAGGTCATTTCTTAGGCGTTTGCGGTGATGTTCGCTTTGTAAATGATTTTGCCACTGCACAGATTGGTCAAGGTTTGTTGGATTTATGGGAAATTACTGGCGATGAAAAATATTTGGATGGAGCGGTAAAAACTGCCGAAATGTATACTACCTCGATTTATGCACATCCGGTACCAACAGAGAAAGACAGGTTAGTAAAAGGTAGAGAATTAAAAGACTGGCAAGTGACACAAGCCGGTTTAAACTTCGAGCATGGTGGTACTATTGGTTCAGCCACAGGAGCCGGCCCGATTCTATTGGCTTCGCATGCGGGTTATTTTCTTAGAATTGCCCAGATCACAAAAGATCCATTTTTTGCCAATGTTGCCCGAGCAGCAGCTTGGGGCAGAGATGCCTTTGTCAATTCTGAAACCAGTGTGGCTTCTTATTACTGGAAGAGCTTTAATAATGGTTCTGGTAGATTCCCGCACCATGCTTGGTGGCAGATTGGTTGGCTTATGGACTATTTGGTAACAGAAGCTGAATACAGAAGCAATGGAGCAATCACTTTTCCATCGGGATTTATGACTGCCAAAGTTGGCCCGCATCAGCCATTTGGTTTTGAAGAAGGCAGTATTTATGGTGAGCCAGTTTCACTTTCTTTCCATCCAGAAATGGTAGGTATAAAAAATCCATCAGTAGATGTACTTACTGCAAAAGGAACAGATAATAGCTTTTATTTTATCTTTCTCCAAGATGCAACTGAAGCTTTAAATGAGTCGGTAGAATTAAAAATGGAATCCATATTTGGTGATCAAGCTTTTAAAGCGGAATGGTATAATCCTGCTCAAAAAGTTTATGAAGCAACTAATTTGGAAAACAACTCTGTGACTTTAGAAATAGATGGAATTGGATTAAAAGTATTAAGATGTAAACTAGAATAGTAAATGAAATGAAAACTAAAATCGGGTTATTACTCTTAGGATTTCTAGTTGCTGCCTGTGCTCAAAGACATGGAAAGCAAGAAGCCGAAAAGCGCCCCAATATTCTCTTTATAATTGCAGAAGACCTTTCACCAGATTTAGGTTGTTATGGAAACGATCTGGTAAAAACTCCTGTGCTTGATGCATTGGCTTCTAATGGCATGCAATTTAGTGCTGCCTATGTGGTGGCTCCGGTTTGTGCGCCAAGTAGAACAGCCATTGCAACAGGTATGTATCCTTCGAGTGTGGGTGCTTTTCATATGCGCTATCCGGATGAGCTTTTGCCCACTTTGCCAGAAAATGTAAAAACATTGCCGCAAATTTTCAGTGAAAATGGATATGCCACAGCCAATATCAAAGATGAAATAGGCAATGGCAAATACGATTGGTTATTTAAAGTAGCTCCTGAGCAGAAGTTTGAATTTGAATCTTGGAAAGAAATTGCTGAGCAAGAGAACCCATTTTTTGCTATGGTTTGCAGTTTTTATACACACCGCGATTTTGCAAAGGCAGAAGAAGGCCAGTTTGATCTGGAAAAAATCCCGATACCTCCGTTTTACCCTGATCATTCTGTAACCAGACGCGATTTTGCGGACTATTATGCAAGTATCGAAAAACTGGATATACAAGTCGGAAAAGTAATGGACAGTTTGCAGCATTATGGATTGGCTGAGAATACAATTGTTGTTTTTATTGGCGATCATGGTAGACCTATGAGCCGCGATAAAAATTATAATTACCTCACAGGTTTGCAAGTGCCATTAATCATTTCAATTCCAGAAAATCTACAAAAACCCAAAGAATATCAAAAAGGTGGAGAGTTCAATAGAAGAGTAAACAGTATTGACTTGAGTGCTACTTTTTTAGATATGGCTGGTATCACAGTTCCGGAAAATATGCAAGGGCAAGTTTTCTGGGGTGAGCATCAAAAACCAGAAAGTGAATTTTTGTATAGTGCGACTGATAGAATTGGTGAGACGAATTTCAAATCGCGAAGCATCTTCAACAAAAAATACCATTACATCAGAAATTACAATCACGATTTTTCGGTGAACAGTTCGGCAACGGCTTACAGAAAAGCCAAGCATCCGATCTATCAATTATTAAACATACTGAATGAAAGAAGTGAGTTAACAGCAGCCCAAAAAGCATTGGTAGAAGAAATGCCAGCAGAAGAATTGTATGATATTGAAAATGATCCTGAAGAGATGTATAATTTGGCCGAAAATCCAGAATACAAATCGATATTGGAAGATATGCAAGCAGGAATGGATAATTGGCTAAATCAAATTAATGATAAAGCTTTGGGAGAAGATAGCCAAGAAATTGTGGATGCTTTTAATGCTTATGGAGATACTTCAAGAGCAAAGTATAAAAACTTGGAAGCTAAATTAAAAAAAGAAGTAGAAGAGGTGGTTGGTTTACAATGAGACTAAAAGATTGAATATGAAAAAGACGATTGTTTTATCCATCATGATGTTATTGAGCTTTTTTGCCAGTGCGCAAAAGGTTTCACTCAATGGCACTTGGGATTTCCAAACAGATATGTACAAGCAGGGAGAAAAAACCAAATGGTATTTACCAGAAACCAATATTGCCGGTTGGGATAAAATGGAAGTGCCGGGCAATTGGGATTTGGAAAACGAATATGCAGACTTTGTCGGAGTAGCTTGGTACAGAAGAACTTTTAAAACAGAGTCGGATTGGAAAGGAAAAAGAGTCAGGTTGTATTTTCAGTCGGTGTTTAATGATTCCAAAGTCTGGCTGAATGGAAAACTGATAGCCGAGAACCATCTTGGATTTTTGCCTTTTTGGACAGACATTCAAGATGTAATTAATCCGACAGGGGAAAATGTGTTGGTGGTAAAAACAGATAATACTTTTAAACGCGGAGCTGTATGGAATTGGGGCGGAATTAGAAGACCAGTTTGGCTTGAAATTACCCCAATATTGAGACTAGAAAAGCAGCATATCACTGCCATCCCAGATTTGCAAAAAGGTACAGCTTCGGTAAGTATAGACATCAAACTGAGCAATGCTAGTGAGCAAAATGCCAAGGCTAACTACAAACATTCAATCATTAGAGATGGAAAAATGATTTGGACGACAACAAGCAAAACTCCTTTGGAAGTAAAAGCTGGTGACGAAAATGAAGCGGTAGTGAAACTTAAGTTAAAGAAAAGAGATGTTGCGCTTTGGCATTTCAATCATCCCGAATTGTATACCTGCATTACTGAGGTTTTGGTGGATGGTAAAGTTATTCACCAGTTAAGCAATCGATTCGGAATAAGAAAAGTTGAAGTAGATGGTTACGATTTGAAATTGAACGGAGAACCAGTAAGAACTGTAGGTTTTAATTTGGTTCCAGAAGACCGAGTAACAGGCAACACACTTCCACTTTGGCGAATTAAAGAAGATGTAGATTTAATGAAATCTCTAGGCGCAAATATGGCAAGACTCAGCCATCTTCCTTTACCTAAAGAATTTCTAGATTATCTGGATGAAAAAGGCATCATGGTTTTTGAAGAAGTTTCTTTGTGGGGCAAAGATGCCATGGTAGACCCAGATCATCCAACTCCGAAAGAGTGGCTCGAAAGAATGGTAGAAGAAAAGTACAATCACCCAAGTATAATTGGTTGGAGTATTGGCAATGAGATTGGCAAACTGGATGTGAATCCAAAAGTGAGGGAATATGTTTCGGGAGCCATTGCCCATGCAAAGTCGCTTGATCCAGAGAGGTTGGCGATTTATGTGAGTCATTCAGCGCATTATCAGAAAAATGATGCAGTGGAGTTTTCCGATTTAATCATGTTCAACATATATGGAGGTTGGGGAAAAAATGTGGCATCAGTGAATCAGCTATATCCGGGCAAACCCATATTTATGGCGGAGTATGGCAAAATTTTAAATAATGAAGACCCGAATAAAGCCTATGTAGATGCAGCAGAAATGGTAGATGGTTTTAGAGATAAAGAATATATGGCTGGGGCATCCCTCTGGACATTTAACGATTATCGCAGTTTTTGGAAGGCGAGCCCAGAGTGGACAACACCACCATCTCAAAACAGAGCTTGGGGAGTTGTAAATACTTTTAGGCAAAAGAAAAAACCATTTTATGCTTTTAAAACAGCGTATGCACCAGTGCGAGATTTTAAAGTAATTAATCTGGTAGCAGGTAAAGCAGAAGTTACTTTCCAACCAAGGCACAAGCAAGATATTCCGGCTTATACATTGAGAGATTACAGATTGGTTTGGGCTGGTTTTGATGCAAGCGGCAAAGCATGTACAGGTAGCTTTCAAACCTTGCCAGAAATACTTCCCGGAACTGAAAACAGAAACTTTCCCATTACTTGGGAAGATGGCGGTATTTCTAAGTTGGAGGTGCATTTACTCGATCCTCAAAATTACAGTGTCTTAGATACAACTATCTATTTTCAAGCACCTGAAACGCCTAAAATTTTAAAGGTGAATACTGCGGCAAAAAGTGCCAGAGTAGTTTTTGAGAAAGTAGAAAATGCCAGTGCTTATAAATTGAAGTATGGCAAAAAAGGAGCTTCCAAAACTGAAACAGCAGAAACCATCAACGATTTTATAGAAGTAGTAGAACTCGAAGGCTTCACCGAATATGAATTTGAAGTGATTGCTTTAAACAATGCTGGAGAAAGTAAAGCATCTAAAGTTGTATTGGCAAGCACAGACGAAGATGAGTTGCCTCCTGTAATTTGGAACTCCTTTCCAGCAGATCAATCTTTCTTTATTGGCTATACGGTAAACCGACAAGATTATGTGTATGAAATTGCTTTTGGCACAGAGAGCGAAAATTATACTGATACATTGGTGCTAAGAAATGTAGGCGTTTGTAAAATTCCTAATCTGCAAAACGGTCAGACGTACTATTATAAAATGAGGGTGCGAAAACAATGGGGATTTGCTAGTGAATGGTCGCACGAAGTTTCAGTTATGCCACATGCGGGAAGTGCCAAGAATGAAACTGAGGTTTTGGCGGTATTGAATAATGGAGATGAGCACATGATCCTGTTTGAACCAGTACAAAAATCTACTGGCTACGAATTACATTTGGTAAATGGCAATGCCGATAAACCAATGATTATCTCAAGTAGCAATTCACCTTTCTTTTACATAAAAAGTGATTCGATTAATGAGCAATCAAAACTCACAATCAAGGTGAATTGATTTTTACTAACTCAGATCAGACCTATAAACTTATAAATATGAAAATTCAATTATATCAAAAACTACTAATATGGACCATTATGAGCTTTTTTGCTTTCTCAGCTTGGGCTCAGTCACAAGAAGATATATCTATTTTGCTTGAAGCCGAAAGTTTTCAAGTAAAAGGTGGTTGGCTAGTGGACCCGCAATTTGTTGAGCAAATGGGTTCACCTTACCTCATTGCACATGGTATGGGCAAACCTGTACCAGATGCCTACACCAGTTTTAAAGTTCCTGAAAAAGGAGAATACAATGTTTGGGTTAGAACGATGAATTGGGTACCGGGTAGCTGGGAATCTCCAGGTAGTTTCAACCTTCAAATAAATAAGAAAACCATTGCTGTTGATATTTCTTCTGCTGATAGTAAGTGGACTTGGTTAAATGCGGGCAAAGTAAAATTGAAAAAAGGAAGTCAAACACTATCACTAAAAGACCTTACCGGTTTTGATGGCAGATGCGATGCTATCTATTTTACCACAAGTGCTAAAACTCCTCCGAATGATTTAGAAGAACTAACATCTTGGAGAAAAGAAGTTTTACAATTGCCAGAAGCTCCTGAGCAAACCGAAGAGTTTGATTTGGTGATTACAGGAGGAGGTCTTGCAGGTTGTGCTGCTGCGATTTCTGCTGCCGAACAAGGTTTATTAGTAGCATTAATCCACGATCGCCCAGTTTTGGGTGGCAATGCCAGTAGTGAGATTCGGGTGCATACCTTGGGAATTTATGGACACTATCAGCGAATCTTAAAAATGATTGATACAGAGCATTACCCCAATGGCTCGCCAGAAGCAAAAAAAGAAGATGAAAAGCGATTGGCAAATATTCAGAAATATGCCAACATTAAACTATACCTCAATTACAGAGCTTATGATGCCCATGCAGAAAATGGAGAAGTTCAGTGGGTAGATGCAAGTCAAACAAGTTCTGGTGATCGAATCAGGTTTAAAGCTCCTTTATTTTTAGATAGCACTGGCGATGGTTGGATTGGCTTCTGGGCAGGTGCAGATTTTATGTATGGCAGAGAAAGTGTAGAAGAATATGGAGAAGAATGGGAAAAACACGGAGAGCTTTGGAGTCCGGAAGATGCTGATGGTTTTGTAATGGGTTCTTCTGTTTTATGGCGAAGTGAAAAGTTAGACAAAGTTGCGAACTTTCCGAAAGTACCTTGGGCGATGGAAGTAGCTAGCGAACATTCAGCAGCAAATGGTGAGTGGCAATGGGAGTTTAGCCGAAACGATTTACACCAAGTAGATGATGCCGAAGAAATAAGAGACCATATGTTGAGAGCGATTTATGGTTCATTTTATAATGAAAAACAAAAAGCAGGCAACGACAGTCTGGCTTTGCAATGGGTGAGTTATTTGGTAGGGAAAAGAGAATCTAGAAGATTGGTTGGAGACCATATTTATAATTTTAATGATGTGAGAGATAATGTGCAGTTTCCAGATTCTGTAGTGGTAGAAGAAAGAGAAGTAGATGTACACTTTCAGCAAAATTTGCTAGACCCTTCAAAACCTGATTTTCTTTCAAAAGCACTGTTTTACAAAGTTGGTAGATATTATGTGCCTTACAGAAGTTTGTATTCTAAAAACATCAATAACCTCTTTATGGCAGGTAGGTGTTTTAGTTGCACTCATATTGGTTTGGGTGGGCCAAGAGTAATGCGAACTACCGGACAAATGGGCGCATCTGTAGGTTATGCAGCATCGATTTGTAAAAAGTATAATGTATCTCCGAGAGATGTTTATCAAAAACATCTGGAAGAATACATGCGATTAGTACTTTCATCAAACGAACACGCTGAAGACTCGAAATAAAAAAAATCTATGAAGGGCTGGCTAGTTTCAGGGATACTTTTTTACTGTTTCTTCTTTAATTTTTTTAAAGAACCAGCAGATTGTACCTATGTATTTGATCTGCCTAGTAGAGATGATACTTTCTTAAACCAAGTATATTTTTGCCAACCTGACAGTGGTAATTACTATTATTATAGTGTAATTACCACTTCGGTTTGTAATGATGAAAACTGCAAACTAGCCATACTGAAAGTGATTTGGGACTTAGCAGGAAATTATACAAAGTTTGAAACACTCTCAGGAAAACCACTTACCAAAAATGATCACATTCCATTTACAGTAACAGATTACGATAAACTCCATTCAACACTGCAAAATGCAACTTCCATTTTAGGAGATAAAACTAAAGACGAATTACTGGAAAAAGATTCTTTGAAGTATTCGGAAAAAATAGATGGATTTACTGGGGCTACGAGTAAAGAAATTAAAGAGGCTGTGGTAGATGGCGCACTTTACTCTACCTACACGCTTTGGCACTTGGTAAATGGTGATGTGAGAAAGCAAATTAGGAAACACACACAAAGTACATACGATGCGCAAATGGAAGCTCAGCTGTTAAGCTCAGTAAACCCAAGAACAGTTTTATTTGGTTTAAAAAACCTCGACGAATCAAGCTATTTGCAAAAATTCCCGCAACTCGTACAAATTTTACAAAGAGGTAATCCACTGGTAAATTTCTACATCACAAAAAGACTTAAACCAGAAATCTTCCAAAATCCAGAAAACAGAGCAGCCATCCAAAATGTGTGGGAAAGCCTCGATAAAAACACACAATCAATCCTTAGTAAATTATTTGAAAAGCCTACTGGTGGAGGTTGATGATTGTTTAATATTGTATCTATCTGAAAGACAATTGTTGATATTTAGATTTATTAATTTAAATATCAATTAAATCATAGAATTTGGGTTAATTTCGCCAAAACGTCAAAATTTAGAGGTTTAATTGTAAAGTCAGATCGAATTATCAACCAGTGGGGTTTGTATGGATTGCAGAAAATTTATCATCATCTTGTTATTGAATTTAGTCTCTTCAATAACCTACTCACAAATAGACTACATTGTAGAAGATAGTATAAAGTCACAAGGTATCACCCTCAGAATGGGAGCTGATAGCGAAAACTCCGAGTATGTAGTTAAGGTACTTAGTAAAGAAGAAGTAAAATATTATCCGGAAGATATTGAGGAGTATGGTTTTAGAGATGGAAGGGTATATGTATCTCGAAAAATTGATCTATCTACCATTTCTAAGCAAGTATTTTTAGAAAGGCTAGTAGATGGCGAAGTTAAATTATATTACTACCGAGGTAGTGGTGTAAAGCAATATTATATTGAAAGAGATACCAGTTTAATAGCCTTAGACAAAGAAGGCGTAGTGCTCCAGCAATTAGTAAATGATTGTCCGAATATTACTGATATTGTTAAGTCTGCTAAATATAAAAAGAAATGGCTTGCCAAAACTGTTAGATTCTATAACAATTGTAATGACTTTAAACCCAAAGAAAAGGATATTCCAAAACCGAAAAGGTTAGGAGTTTACGGAGGTGTTAGTAATGCTCAATTGAATAAGTCTTCTGGTTTTTCGAATGCTTTTTTAAAAGATGCTACTTATTCAAACTCTACTGCACTTACTTTGGGATTGTTCTATGATTTGCCAATTTCCTTGAGCAACTTTTCACTCAATGTAGGAACAAATATTTCGAAGTTTGGATTTAGAGCATTTAAGAGCACAAGAAATTCATCGCAATATCCGGTAGATATAGAATCGATTATTAATATTACTACTGTAGATGTTCCAATTCTTTTAAGGTATTCCTTTTCAAGTAAAAAGTTTAGTCCATACCTAAATATAGGTTATGATTTCGCCTATAATATGCAATATGAAGGAGTGATTTATCAATCTATTTTTGATGATGATATAATTACTATTAATAGAGCCTCTGATGAAAAACTGTTAAGTAAAACGATGATGGGATATTTAATAGGTGCTGGCTTTAATTATAAAGTCAATGCCAAGAATACCATTTTTGGAGAGGTGAGGATGAGCAATTTGTTTGGTCAAAATGACACATTAAATAAGAGTCAGCTTAGCATTTTACTTGGATTTTCATTTTGATTATTAGATACGATGAAGAAATATAGATTAATTATATTTTATCTGGCTTTCATTTTATTAGCTTGTGATGAAGCAGAACTATCAGATAAAGATTATCCCTTTTTAATCATAAAGGAAGTTTCGGTTTATAGTGAAGGAGTAATGTTTACCGCAGAGGTATTAGATCTAGGTGATTCTGCCATTCAGAATTATGGATTTGTTTGGGGAGATGCAGATTCGGAATTGTCCATTTCCAATTCTGCTGTAGTTACTTTTTCTGAAGAATTGCTAAGTAAAACCTTTTCTTATAATGCCATTTCAGATTTCACTAATGGCAATCTCTATTCTGTAAGGCCCTTTGCAAGTATAAATGATGAAATTGTTTACGGAACGAGTGTTACTTTCGAAAGTATGGGCTCTAATCAAGCTCAAGTTTTTGATTATAATCCTAAAACCGTAAATCTCGGAGATACAGTTTTTGTAAGCGGAGAATATCTTACTTTAAATAAAAATAGCCTAAATGTTTATTTTGGCAATGTTAAGATTGAGACATTTGGAAATACTGAAGATGGATTCTCATTTAGAGTTCCTTTAGACTACCGATACTTTGGAGAAATTAATTTTACAATTATCAGTGGTAAATCTGAGCTTTTATCTAATGGACAACTTTATATCAACAGTCCTATTATAACAGATTTTAATCCTAAAGAAGGATTTCCGGGAATAACTAAAATTGAAATTTTAGGTACTGGTTTTAAAACTTCGAATAATTCTGTGAAAATAGGTAATACTAGTGCTACAATTTTAGAACAGAGTGATACCCGATTACTCATCCAAACTCCATATACATTAAATGCTGGAGAGTATACTTTGACAGTAGTAGTTAATGGAAGAAATACAGTTTCTAAAGATAATTTCACTGTTAAATCGAGTTGGACACAATTAAATAATTTTCCAGATGAAGCTAGAATAGGAGGGTATTTCACTATAGTAAATGATAAAGGTTATCTTATTGGAGGATTAAAAAGCAATGAGACTTATGTTACTAAAGAGGTTTGGAATTACAATCTCGTAAATGATAGTTGGGAAAGAAGTAACGATTTTCCAGGTAGTGAAGGCTCCATCAGTTATGGATTTACTTTTGGTGAGAAAATAATATATGGGAACGGTTCTGAACTTTGGGCATATAATGTTACAGGAAACTCTTGGCAACAGTTAAATAACTTCTCTGCAGAAGAGGTAAAATACTACACTTTAAATGATAAAGGCTATTTAATAAAAGTTACTGCTTCTGGAAATGAAGTATGGGAATATGCTCCAACAACAGATACTTGGACAAAGCTCGGAAGTATCTCTTCTGATTTAGCACTAGAGACAAGTACAACCCTTCAATCATCTAATACAGCTTATCTGCTTTCTGGCAATAGTGCGGATGATACATATATGGTTTATAAGTTTGATCCTGATGTTGCAAACTTTTTAACTCCAATTGCCGAGATTCCATTTAGTGTAAATAATTCGGGTTCTATTGCTGCTTTTGTTATAGATGATATTATCTACACTTACAATTATTCTAGTGAATGTTGGACATACGATATAGATAATAATGAATGGACTCAAATAGAATCTATTAATAATGGATCATGGTTAAACTCAACTACTTTTACTTATAAAAACTTGGGATTTGTAATGTTTGGAGAAAATAGGTTCTCGGGCTTAACATCAGAGATATGGTCTTTCGACATAGATAAATATTAATTTAAGAGAAGGTTTACGCATGTTAAAAAAAATATTTGTACTAGCAGCTCTATCAGTTATTTTACTTTCGAAAGCATTTTCGCAAGGTAATTTTAGAGAAGGGTTTATTATTAAACATGAAACAGATACAGTTTTTGGTTTAGTAGAATTTAGACCCAATGCCAAAAACTATGAGTCTTGTATCTTTAAGAAAGATGGTAAGATTACAGAGTATTATCCAGAGCAAATTCAAGGTTTTGGTTATATAAATGAGCGCGTTTTCACCTCCACTATTTTAAGCGATGCTTTTATAGAAGTTGTAGTTTTAGGTAAGATTAATCTGTATAAAACTAAATCAAATTATATCCTTCAAAAAGATGGGAGTAATTATGTTTTGGAATCAAAGAAAGTCCAAACAGAAGTTGATGGTAAAACAATTGTGATGGAAAGCAGTCCATGGAGAGGGATTATTGCCTTTTTAGTAAGCGATTGTACAACCAGTTTTACAGATAGAATAAATAGTCTTGCTTTAAATGAGCTAGAATTATCTAGGCTGATCATAAAATATAATCAGTGGGTTAATGCCGATTACAAGGTTTTTAAACAGAAGTATCCGTGGCTAAAATTAGCATTTGGTGTTAATGCTGGTTTTGTTAACTCTATGGTTAAGGTGAACAAAAAACTAGCTATTATGCCTATATGGATGATAAGTATAGTTCGCTTAACCCAACTGCGGGGATATCTTTTTCTATTGCTTCACCAAGAATAGCAGATAGGTTTGCTATACAAGGTGAATTAAACTATTTTAAAAGTAGCTTTTCTTCTTCTACCGAAGTTGAGACTTCTGCTAACTATAGAGAGTATCATGATACTTATTTCCAAATGAGTACCATTAGCATACCAGTAACCTTAAAGTATACTATTCCTAAAGGTAAGAGAAGAGTCCACTTGCAGAGTGGAGTTACTTACGATTTCAATTTCGATACAGAAACACAATGGGATAGAGATGCATGGATCAGCAACGATTTATTTACGGATTCTCAACCCGCTTTCGAGGTAAGAAAAAGGCAAGTAGGCTTTTGTGCAGGAGCTGGTATTTTAAAATCGTTCAACTTCTTCGAAGCAGGCTTAGGTCTAAAATATTCCATTCTCAACCGATTAAATGAAGACGCCACCTTCTCAGCAGTTACCAGCAGAGTTGCATTAACATTGGTTATTAAGAGTTGAGGTTGTAGTTCTAGTTTAAAAGGTATTATTGCTTTAATTAACATATATTAAATATCCCAATTTTTGTTATTTTAATCCCAATCTTTACTTTTAGCCATTCCAATCACACTACCTCATATTAGGTGGGCATACCCCAGTCCTAAACCTTAGGGAAACGTTCGATACTACTACACTTATTGTTCATTTAAATTAGACAGCTATGCAGCAACGCATTACTTTATTAACCTCCCTATGCCTTTTTTTAATAAGCAATTTTTTGCTTGGGCACGAAAATGAAAACTTTACTATTTCTAATCATTCAAAAAATTCTTCAACCACCCAATTATCAGCTCAAAAGGTGAGCAGTTTCGCTTTAATAAATGCAGATACTGACTTGCCAATAATGGAATTTGGTGCCAATGAAAGTAACATTACAATTAATTTAGCTGAGTTAACTACAAAAAATTTAAGCATTAGAGCTAATACATCTCCTACTATAGTAGGTAGTGTTAATTTCAAATTAATTAACACCAAAACTAACAATGTACATACGAGAAAAGAAAGCTCAGCACCTTATGCCTTGTATGGTGATAATAATAGTGACTATTCTGTTTGGTCACCTATACCAGCTGCAGGTGATGTATATGAGTTAACAGCTACACCTTATACACAAAGTAATTTAGGGGGAGAGGTTGGAACAGCTTTAACGGTTACTATCTCATTTATTGAAGAGGCTGATGATAAGCAAGACCCAATTGTTACAGCTTATAACCGAAGCGTCCAACTGCCACAAGATACAGTGATATTAGCAGCAAGTGCTTACGATCCGGATGGTGGAAGTATTTCTTATTTATGGACTCTACAAACAGGGCCAAATACACCAGATCAAACAGGTGCTAGTACATCACAATTGGTATTAGAAAACCTAGTAGCAGGTACCTATAAATATATAGTCAAAGTAACTGACGACGAAGGAATTTCTACCACAAAAACAGTTGAGCTTGTAACAGCTAAGGAATATACTATTTGTGAAGGGGATTATACTTTTACGACTCAAGAAGAAGTAAACGCTTGTAATTGCAACGAAATCACTGGATCATTAATAATTAATGGAGAAGATATTACAAGCTTAAGTCCATTATCATCTCTTACAAAATTGGGGTCTAGACTTGCCGTAGGGAGAACAAGCATAACCAGTTTAGATGGACTTCACAATTTAACGGAATATTCAATAGCCTTGAGTATTGGTTCAAATAAAAATTTGACAAGCCTTGAAGCAATTAAAAATGTTGAAAAGCATTCTGGAAATTTATATATAGAATTAAATCCACTGTTAAAAAATCTGGATGGATTACAGTTTGTTACTAATGTTATGAGGTTACAGCTAAATGGTAATGAATCACTAGAAAATATTGATGCATTGAGTAATTTAGTCTCTTTAGAATATGATGTAGAGATTACGGAGAATCCAAAACTAGAAAATTTAGATGGATTAAAAAATGCAAGACATTTAAATAAAGACATACTCTTGAGGATCTTTATAGAAGATAATATCTCACTTAACATGTGTTGTGGAGTTTTAGATTTTATAAACGAAGACAATGTTGGAGCAGTAATTAAAAATAATGCACCTTCATGTAATTCTCCAGATGAACTAAAATCAAGTTGTAACAATGTATTTTACTCAGAAAGGATAGAAGCAGAAGATAGCTACAGTATTCTGAGTGATATTGGAAGTAATGCCATCAAAACCAATGAGAATGCGAACATGAGTAATGGAAAAGCTCTTTTGATGAATGATAAAGGAGATAAAGTCAAAATTAATTTTAATATAGCAAGTAGCGGCAATTACCTACTAAAAGTGAACTTGAGAAGTGGACATAAGTATAATTCGACAGCATATTGGCCGTCTAGCTATATTTTCACATTAGATGGAAAAACAATTAATCTTGTAGGGAATACAGAGAGTGTATCAACATTATTATCGAGTTATGGAGGTTCGTACTTTGGTAATATGGAATCTGAAGAATTGTATCTATCAACAGGAAACCATTATTTGACTGTAGAAGCTAGTGCCTCTTGGGAAATTGTAGACTATATAGAAATAGAAAGTGTAGGAGGAGCAGTTGAAGAGCCAGAAAATAATCCACCAACGGACATAACTATTAGCAATAATATTATTTATACAGAATATACAGGTATTGTTGGTGTTTTGAGTACAATAGATGCTGATGTAAATGACACACATACTTATGAGCTAGTAGAAGGTGATGGAGATGATGACAATATTAGGTTCTATATTACAGAAGATACCTTGATTTTAAATTCTATGTATTTCTACAATGATGCGAATAATGCTACAATACGTATACAAAGTACTGATGACCAAGGTGATTCTTATGAGAAAAGTTTTCAATTTCAAATTTTGGTTGCACCCGGAAAATGTTATGAAAATGTAGTTTTATCATCCCAAGCAGAAGTTGATAATTTTAGTTGTACTGAAATAATAGGTAGTCTTACCATTTCGGGTAATGATATTACAAATCTAAATAATCTACAAACACTTCAAGATATATCTAACGATCTATATATTATAGATAATCCCAAATTGGTAAACTTAAAAGGTTTAGAAAATCTCAATAGCTGTGTAGATATTGAAATAGTCAATAATGTATCTTTGGTTTCTTTAGAAGGTTTTGAGGTTAACAGTGTGTATGGCAATTTGAAAGTAAATAACAATCCAAAACTAGTAGATATTAGTAATCTTAATTTTGGATTAAATACAGATTATCCAACATTACAATTAATAGGTAATACCAGTCTCGAAAGTTGTTGTGTCATATCTTGGATAGCTAAATATAGTTTATCTGCTTATGATAATGCCCCTGGTTGTAGTTCTGTATCTGAAATTATAGATAACTGTACCGAAAGTAACTATTCTCAAAGAATAGAAGTAGAAGATCATTTTAAGGTTTTGAATGATGTTGGAAGTAATAAAATTAGTGCATTGGGTAACGAATACATGAGTAATGAAAAAGCAGTTTCAATTTTTGATGAAGGAGATCAAATTGAAGTCAATTTTGATGTACCTGAAGGTGGAGATTATATCATAAAGATATATGTGAGAAGTGGTAATAAATACAACTCTACATCATATTGGCAAGGATATAATTATAAGTTTTATCTAAATAATCGTGTAATTAATACTTACTATAATACAGAGTCTATTTCACCTTATTTAAGCTCCTTTGGAGGATCTTATTTTGGAATTATTGAGACAAGCGAAGAATATTTAGGAACTGGAAATAATACATTGACGATTGCTGCAGGATCAAATTGGCAATTGGTAGATTACATTGAAATATCAAAGGTTAGTGCATCCAACACCAGAATTGCACAATCGGATTTAGTAACAGAAGATAATCAAAGTGCTTTATCTGATGACTTGGTATTATATCCAAACCCAACATCAGGCTATTTAAGTATTTCATTACAGCAAGAAGCCGATCAGTCTGCTAATTTAAAGCTTTTAGATAGCACTGGGAAAGAGATATTCCAAAAATCATATACATCAGATATTAATGATATTTTAGATATTTCTTCCTATCCAAAAGGGTACTACATTCTGAAAATACAATCACAGAATAAGATTTTAAACAAAAAAATAATCCTGAATTAATCAATTTAGTTTTCATTTAAAAGCAAGCTTTCATCTAAGAGAGCTTGCTTTTTTTATGTAGAAACAATCTGCTATTAAGTTCAATTTAGAACCATTCTCGGCCTTATTTTATTTCTCAATAAGGCTATTTATTTACTGACTTGCAAAATTTCTATTCCCAATTCTTAAATAGGCTATTGCATTATATGTAAATATGTACTACATTTAAACATTACTATTTAAGAATATAATTACTTATTACAATTTACTAGTGTTTAGATAGATCTTAGATTCATTTTTTGAGGGAATGTCAAACACATTTAATTATTAAAAAAAGTATGAAAATGAGTAGAAAACTGTTAAAGGGGTTTTCTGTGCCTCTTATTATAGCAGCAATTTTGTTCGCTGCTCCCGTCTTTTCACAGGATGATTCAAAAGCAATTTCAGGAACAGTAACAGATGGTGAAACCGGTGAAGGTCTTCCCGGAGTTTCAGTATATGTTTCTGGCACAACAACAGGTACAA
This sequence comes from Chondrinema litorale, assembly GCF_026250525.1. Lineage (GTDB taxonomy): Bacteria > Bacteroidota > Bacteroidia > Cytophagales > Flammeovirgaceae > Chondrinema > Chondrinema litorale. The sequence goes on along the minus strand of NZ_CP111056.1, from coordinate 39,500 downwards.
TTACCGATATTGATGGTAAGTTTCAAATTCGTGTTTCAGATGCTGCTACCTTGATTTTTAGCTATGTTGGCTATGTAAACCAAGAAATTCAGGTTAATAACCAATCAGTTATTGATGTTGCACTAGCCACAGACCTTCAGGCTTTAGAAGAAGTGGTGGTAGTTGGTTACGGTGAAGTTAAAAAATCTGACCTTACCGGTTCTGTAGTTTCGATGGACTCCAAGCAACTTGCAAAAACCAATAAGGTAGATGCGGTTTCAGCTTTACAAGGTCAGGTTCCGGGTGTTGTAATTCAAAGAACAGATAACAAGCCTGGTGCAGGTGGATTCAACATAAGGATTCGTGGTGCGAGTACAATTAATACTAATGAGACAGCTTCTAATGGTGGTTTTAACCCAGGTCAAAACCCATTGTTTATTGTAGATGGTATATTCGTTTCAGATATTTCTTTCTTGAACCCAGCGGATATCGAAAGAATGGATGTGTTGAAAGATGCTTCTGCTACTGCGATTTATGGTTCTAGAGGTTCTAATGGTGTTGTAATTATCCAAACCAAGAGAGGAGCAAGTGGCAAAATGACGGTTAGATATAACAACTATATAGGTGTAAAAGAGGCTTACCATTTACCACCGATGTTTGATGCAGATGGTTATGTGCAGTTTGTGAAAGATGTAGTTGTAGGTAACGAGTTTGCTCAAACCAATGGCGATTTAAGTATGCGTGCTTCTGATGTAGACATTGCCGATTACTTTAGTGATGAGGAGATGGAAAATGTGGCAAACGGCGTAAATACCGATTGGGTAGATTTGATTTTAAAGAATGGCTTTCAAACAAACCACACATTAGATTTAAGTGGAGGAAACGAAACAACAAAATATGGAGTTGGCTTTGGTTACACACACGACAAGGGTAATATCGAAGGAGAAGATTTCACTCGTTACAATTTGCGTGGTAATTTAAGTAGCGATCTTAACAAGTGGTTAAACATCAGCTACAGTAACTATATGACTGCTGCTATCCAAAACACAGGTAGCTGGGAAGCATTCAGAAGTGCATATAGATTAAAGCCAATTGGTAGACCTTACAACGACGATGGTTCTTGGAGATACTATCCGATTGCAAAAGAAACTCAGATTACAAACCCATTATATGATACTAAAACAGTTACTAAAGAGACAAAATATTTACAATACCTTGCTGATATAGCAGTAAAAGTTACTCCTACAAAAGGTTTAACCTTAACATCTAAGTTTTCGCCAAACCTTAAGTTCACTCGCTACGGAGAGTACAGAGGTTTGCTTTCTAAAAGTGTGAGTGGTAACGCTTCTAACAGAAGAGCACAAGTAAACAACTTTAACTACTTCTCATATACTTGGGATAACATAGCTAACTATTCATTAACGAAAGGCATACATGGTTTAAATGCGACTTTTGTTTACTCTCAGTTTATGGAAAGAGATGAAGGTTACTATACGCAAGTTCGTAATTTCACTACAGACGATTACTTATTTTACAACATAGATGCGGGTACAGATATTCGCGAAGTATCTAGTGATTTCACTAAGCAATCAATACAATCTTATACTGGTAGATTAAACTACACATTAAACGGCAAGTATCTATTTACTTTCACAGGTCGTTATGATGGTGCTTCAATTCTATCAGAAAAGAACAAATGGGCATTCTTCCCATCAGCTGCATTTGCTTGGAGAATTATAGACGAAGATTTTATGCAAAACCAAAATGCGGTTACAGAAGCTAAACTTCGTTTGAGCTACGGACAAACTGGTAACAATGGTCAAGGTGGTGGATTGGTTCCTTTGGCTTCTCAATCTTTGCTTACTACAAGTGCTACCAACATTGGAGATGCAGCAGTACAAACTGCTTACATCACTGGTTTAGCTAACGAAGATTTAACTTGGGAAAGAACTACTGAGATTAACGTTGGTTTCGATTACGGTTTCCTTAATAATAGAATTTTTGGTTCTATTGATGTTTACAACAGAAAAAATACCGATATCATTTTCTACTCTCCACTACCAGCAGTTACAGGTTATGGTGGAACATATGCTAACGTTGGGGAATCTACTAACAAAGGTATTGAGTTTGGTTTAAATACTGTAAACATTGATAATGGCACTTTTAAATGGGTAACCAATTTCAACTTTGCAAGTAACAAAAACACTTTAGATAAACTTTACGGAGATTTAGAAGATATTTATTTCTCTGCGCAAGGAACAAACTTTATACATAGAGTAGGTGAGTCAATTGGTTCAATTTACGACTATGAGTATGAAGGTGTATGGCAATTAGACGAAGCTACAGAAGCTGCAGAATATGGTCAGCGTCCGGGTCAGGTTAAAGTAAGAGACATCAACAACGATGGACAAATTACTGCAGATGGTGACAGAACGATTATCGGAAATGTAACACCAAAATGGACAGGTGGTTTTACTAGTACAATGAACTACAAAAACTTTGACTTAGCATTCTTTATCTACACAAGTCAAGGTAGCACAGTATTAAGTAACTTCCACAGTGCCTTCTCATTCCCTTGGGATAGTGAACCGTCAAGAACATTTAATGGCTACGATGTAGATTACTGGACTCCAGACAATCCGACAAACGATTGGTATCAGCCAGGTAACGGAGGTACTTATCAGCAAGCGATTAAATACAAAGATATTTCATTTACAAAAGTAGGCTACATTACACTGGGTTACACATTACCTTACAATGCGCTTGATAAGCTTAAATTAAGTAATCTTAGAATTTACGCTACTGTACAAAACCCATTCTTATTCACAAAATATGATGGTTGGGATCCTGAAAGTGCTGGTAGAAATACTTGGGGTGCAGCATTTATGTCTCGTACGTATATGGCAGGTCTAAATCTGAGCTTCTAATTTATCCTAAATTAAAAATATTTGAGAAAATGAAATTGATTAAATATACATCAACTTTAATATTATTGATAGCAGGATTAACTTTTACATCTTGTGAAGATTTTCTAGAAGAAGAAAACTATACTGCTATCACTATAGAGACTGCTAATACCGATTCAGAAACTTTCGATCAGTTATTAGCATACGTGTACGAAATCTCAAGAGAGAATACAACTAGATACGTAGCAGATATGTATTACGTATTCGAAGATTTGGGAACTGATGTAGTAACCAGAGGTGGTTCTATTACAGGTACAGACGAGATAAACGATTATGTAAATGTAAATCCTTCAACTTACGCATACCAAGTGTATTGGGGAAATCAATATGCGATTATTTCTGCAGCAAATGTTTTAATAGACAATGCAGAAACAATTGAAGGTGTAAGCGAAACTACTAAAACTACTGGCGTAGGTGAAGCGAAGTTTTTTAGAGCATGGTCTTACTTTAAATTGGCAGAAAATTACGGTGGAGTGCCATTGGTACTTAATCAGGTAACAACAGCAGTAACAGACTTTTCTAGAAACACAGAAGAAGAAGTTTACACACAAATTGTAACTGATTTAGAAGATGCATTAGCAAGCGTAGCAGATGATCCAAGTGAATACGGAAAAGTATCTAAAGATGCTGTTAGATTTTTGATGTCTAAAGTGTTATTAACAAGAGCATACAAATCTTTTGGTTCAAGTTCAGATTTTACTGAAGCAGCATCACTAGCAGAAACCATTATCAGCAGCTATTCTTTAGTGGGTACATTCGAAGATTTAGTAGATGTTGGCAACCAAAGAAACTCAGAAGTAGTTTTTGCTTATTTATTCGGAGATAATTCTGTAAGTAGAGGTTGGGGTAACTCTCGCCATATGATGTACAAATTCAGATACTTCGATTATCCGGGAATGACTCGTGGCGATAACTACCAAAAAGGTTTAGGGCCAGCTTTAACTCCGTTCTACTATTCACTTTTCACAGAAGAAGACGAAAGAGCAGAAGCAACTTACAGAAGAGTAATCTATGCTGAAGAAGACTCAGAAGATGGAACTATCTTAGCAGGAGACACAGCGATTTTCTTCCCTAAAGTAGCTTGGAGCGATAGTGAGATTGCAGCAGTTCCTTATGCAGTAATTAATCCAGATGATTATTTCGCAAATGATGGTACTACTGAAGTACATTATCCAATGTTTAAAAAATTCGATAATCCGGGAGTGCCATTTACACAACCAGATCAGTCTTCTCAAGGTACCAGAGATATGGTGATGATGAGAGCAGGAGAGGCGTATTTGATAGCAGCAGAAGCATACTTGCAATTAGGAAATGCTTCTTCAGCAGCAGAAAAAATCAATACAATAAGATCGAGAGCTGGCATTAGCACAGCAATTACAGAAAGTGATGTAGATATTGATTTTATCTTAGATGAGAGAGCAAGAGAATTAACTGGTGAAGCTAACCGTTGGATGGACCTTAAAAGAACTAGCAAATTGATTGAGCGTACTTTGGCGCATAATCCACATGCTGCTTTAAATAATTCTTTAACAGACAAACATTATTTAAGGCCAATTCCTCAAACTGAGATTGATATTACCAATGGTACCATCACTCAGAATACAGGGTATTAATAAAAAATTAGCTTAGAGTTGAACTTTTACCTTCCGGAAAATTAAAAAACCGGGAGGTAATTCTAAGGAATAAGACCGCTATGAAAAAGTATTAAAACCTGAAAAGGGATACTTATTAAGTAGAATCTATTGTAACACAAAGAGCTTATAATTTGTGTATGCTTAGCGTTAAGTGAAGAGAGAGAGTTAGTGTATTCCAGTTGTATTTAACAACCTGTAGACAATCTGGAATAGTGAGGTGTTAAGTGTTCGCGCATGTTTTCTCTAAATAGATCTGGTGTTCCATTTCTTAGTGTTTCTACAAGATCGAAATGAGAAACATTTCCTTTTTCAGGTTTCTTTTCTAGTTTGGCTTCTTCTTCCATCATGTAATTGAATATTGGTAACAACATATTTTGAAACCGTTTTAAAGTATCATTGCCAGACATCTCATAAAGTTTGGAATGAAACTCTATTTCGTAGTTAAGTCTTACTTTTAAAGAACTAGTTTTGGGATCATCAGCTTCTTTTTTGGCTACTTGTTCAAGCTCATCAATATCTTTTGGTGTGCAACGAGCAAACAGTAAATCTCCCATTCCAACTTCTAATACAAGTCGAAGTTCAAATATATCTTTCATGGCATTTGCCCCTAAGATATTCGGAGACATTACTCTTTCAACACCACTAAAAAGATCTGGTTCGGTAAGTATCATACCTTTTCTCTTTTTAGATTCTATCATCCCCAGCATTCTTAGTCTGCTTAATGCTTCACGAATAATATTTCGACTTACTCCTAAGTCTTCAGCAAGTTCCATCTCTTTTGGTAATGCATCACCCGCAGAAAAATTATTTTGCCTGAGGTATTCTATAAGAGTGGTTTCTACTTGGTCTGCTAAAGAAGTTTGTCGAATCGGTTTTAACTTTTTGTGTTGGTTACTCACGATAAATTTTTATTTTAATGTAATAGTGTCTTTATACAAACATACGACAAGTTTATTATTAATTTTTGTTATGCTTTGTATATTTGTTACTATGTACTTATGCCCTACATATTTCTTATGGTAATATACAATATTTTAGATTTCGGAGCAACAGGGAACGGGCAAATTGATGATGCCAAAGCAATACAACAAGCAATAGACGAATGTTCTAATGCTGGAGGAGGAAGAGTTGTAGTTCCCGCAGGAAAAACCTTTTTAACAGGACCTTTTGATTTAAAATCCAACATAGAATTTTATGTTCAAACAGGAGCGATATTAAAAGCCAACCCTGATGAAAATGTTTATTTAGAGAGTGCCTTTAGAGAAAACAAAGGCGAAGGAACTATCTGGATAGGTGGTAAAGATATTGAAATGGTTTCTATTGCTGGTGGTGGTATTATAGATGGGAATGGAGTAGCGTTTATGGGAGAAGATTTAGTGCATTCCTATGAGCTTAAACCATTTGACATAGTAGATCCCCGACCTCATATGATTACATTTATCGGAGGGAACAATATAAAAATTAGAGATATCACATTAAAAAACGCAGCTTACTGGACACTCCACTTGGTGGGTTGTAACGATGTTTCTATCTCTGATATGACACTATTAAATAGCCTAAAAGTTCGTAATAGTGATGGTATCGATCTAGACCACAGTAAAAATGTAAGAATTAGCAATTGCCATATAGAATCTGGTGATGATTGCATCTGTTTCAAAAACAGAAGAGAATATGCCGAATATGGTGCTTGCGAAAATATTACAGTAACTGGTTGCACACTAATCTCTACTTCTTGTGCTATTAAAATTGGTTCAGAAAACATGGATCGCATCAGCCATATTACTTTTATAAACTGTATAATCAGAAATAGTAATCGCGGAGTGGGTATACAGCACAGAGATGAGGGAGAAGTTTCAGATATTGTTTTTTCTAATATGCTTATAGAGTGTCGACTCTTTTCTGATGTTTGGTGGGGTAAAGCAGAGCCTATTTATATTACGGCATTTCCAAGATCAACAGAAAACCATAAAGATGCGGGTTGGAGACTACCACAAGGAAAGAAAAATGGAAGTGTAGGAAAGATAAAAAATATCACTTTTAGTAATATCCGTTGCAAAAGTGAAAATGGAATTATTGTAGCTGGCGAAACTCCCGACAAGGTTTCTAATATCCGATTTAACGATGTTGACCTCGATATTAATAAAACTACTCAATACGAAGGCGGCTTATACGATTGCAGACCTTGCGAAGGAGAAGGAATGATTGAGGGGAGTACTTATGGATTCTTCTTTAGCAAAGCACGCAATGTTTTTGTAAGCAACTGTTTTGTGAATTGGGGAGATAACAAACCTGAATATTACCGCGAAGCATTAAAAAGTGAAGCTGTTGACCGGCTAACAATAGAGAACTTTGAAGGCAACGCCGCATTTCCAGAAAAATATAAAGCAATTGAAATTACTGAGACAAATTCAGTATTACAACGTGAATCTAAGAGGGAAAAATGTTAGGACTTTCTATAGCAGATGTTATTGTATTAGTCCTTTATTTTGGTGTAATCGTATATATTGGTATTAGAGCCAGTCTAAAAATAAAGGATAAAGAAGATTATTTTTTAGGAGGAAGAAAATTTGGTAAGCTAACTTCAACTTTTGCCAGTTTTGGGCAAGCCACTTCGGCAGATGGCCCAACAGGAGTAGCCACTACCACTTTTAATAATGGTGCAAGTGGTATTTGGAGTTCTTTACTCATGCTATTTGCAACACCAGTTTTCTGGATAACCTCTCCTTGGTTACGGCGGTTGAGAATCTTAACCATGGGAGATTTTTATACTGAAAGATATGGCTCTAAAAAAATGGCAGCAACTTACGCATTGGTTGCTACTATTGGTATGATGGGTTTACTTTCTGTGGGTTATATAGCAGTTACTAAAACCACCATGGCCATTACTGCCAAAGCTGACAATGAGCTAACTGTGACTGAAAGAGAAGAAAAGCAACTAGCCAAAGAACTCTTTACATTAGAAAGTAGAGATTTTGCGAGTCTCTCTACAGGAGACAAAGAGCGACTTTCAGAATTGAGAACTCTCAACCCAAATAGTCTTTTTTCGCATGTAAATGAAAATGTAATTATTTGGAGTATCTGTCTAATCGTGCTAGTGTATACAGCATTAGGTGGTTTAGAAGCAGCTTTTTATACAGATATGCTGCAAGGGATTTTCATTATTATACTTTCCTTTATAATGATTCCCTTTGCTTGGGCAAGTATTAATAATGTGTTTGGTGGTTCAGGCGCTTTACAAGCTTTAAATCATTTACATAATCAACTACCCGAAAACTTTTTTGAGGTGTTCGGTTCTCCGGTTACCATAGATTTTACTTGGTATTACATTATTGCAGCAGCAGTTGTTTCTAGTGTTACAGTTGTAACTCAGCCTAACCAATTGGTGACTGCCGGAGCTGCTAAAGATGAGATTTCTGCCAGAGTAGGTTTTGTTACTGGTACCTTTATGAAAAGGGTAGTAACAATAATGTGGGGAGTTTTAGGGCTTTCTGCTATACTATTATATAAAGATACCATTACAGATTCCGACTTGGTTTGGGGCTTTGCTACAAAAGAGCTATTAGGTTCTATGGGAATTGGCTTGGTGGGCTTAATGCTTGCAAGTATGATGGCGGCTTTAATGTCTACAGCAGACTGTTTAATGATTACCGTATCTGGTCTTATTGTAAATAATTTATATAGACCACTTGCTAACATAGATTCAGAGAGACATTATATATGGGTTGGTAGAATTGCAGGTGGAGTTTATTTGGTGGGAGCAGCTTTAATTACTACTCAGTTTGATGGCATCTTGCAAGTACTCAAATTCATTTGGGAGTTCTTTGTAATTTTTGCCGCAGCTTTTTGGTTGGGCTTAAAATGGAGAAGAGCGAATGTGTATGGTGCTTGGGCATCTATTGTTGGCACATTCTCTATTTTCTACCTCATTCCATTGTTGCTTCCAATACTCTTCACTCAACTCAGAACCAACGATTATCTATTAAAACAAACGAATATTCCTCCAATTGAAAGGGTTTATACAGCCAAAGTAATGGATGTTGAGCAGAGGGCAAATCAGATAATAGAATGGGAGAATGCAAGTGAAATTGCTAAACAATCTATGACTAAACCAGCAGCCATTGCAGTTGGTGAAAAAATAACCAAGCAATTTGCAGTACCTCAAAGATCCATATTCTGGTCTAAAGGTATTAAGAAAGACGATTCCGGTAATGCATTTGGCAGTGGTTATCTATATCTGGAAATGATTGTGTTAGACAAATTAGGTTTCAATTTAGCGTCTAATCCTTATGCACTTAATGAGACAGTAAGGTTACTTATTAGATTGTCTTTTCCATTTAGCATTTTAATGCTCATTTCATTGCTTACTCAAAGAGATGATGCCAAACTACTCAATCGTTTTTATAGAAAAATGCGTACTCGGGTAGGAATAAACGGAGCAAAAGAAGAAGCTAAAAGTATAGGATTAGAAACTGCTGATGATAAAGCGGGAGAAAATACATTGATTTTTAAAGACTCAGATTGGGAGTTTTATAAATGGAATAAAGAAGACTCACTAGGTTTTGCAGTGTCTTGGCTAGTGGTCTTGTTTATTCTAGGATTGCTATATCTAGTAGTAAGCGTAGGATCGTAGATTTTCATTTCAATATTATTAATTATATGATTCGTTAAACAGGCTACCTTATATAAGGCTAGCCTGTTTCTATTATATAAGTAGATTATTTTTTACCTAAAATAGATTTTTTGTGGAACTATAAAATGTTATTTTCGCTTTTAGTTATAATTATTTCAGGCAAGCACCTCAAGTTTATTCAGCACCAAACAAGCAATTTAGGTTTATAAATATCCTCTTTAGGTGTAAAAAAATCCTCTTTTAGTAAATAAGGCATAACATATTTACAATATTTTATATACATTTAGACGTTGGCTTTTAAAAGCTTAATGTGTGTCAAATTATTACTCATCTACTTTTTGTTTCCAGTTTTAATAACTGATCCTTCCTGAATGTTTCTGGAATTTACCCAGAAGTCTACAAAGTGTGATATTTCTTCAAATTTGATTCCCCAAGTTGGGGATAATTTCTACACATTGTATCTATATTTATATCAAAGCAATTTTACATAACGCTCTGTATACCAGTATATTATACTTAATGTATTGCATATATGTATGTTGGCATTAAATTTTCCCAATGGGTAGACTGTTAATGGATTTCATTAATTTATAATTTTCTGATGAAACACTACCAATTAAAAGAGCTTATGTACAAGTTACCATTTTTTATCAAGTCACCATTTTTAGTATTAGGCCTATTTTTATTTATAGTTATAGGTTGTAAAGAAAAAGAAGAAGTTGACACTGGACTGGCATTACCTGTCAAGAAATTAGCAGGACAATCAGCAGCAAACACTTTCCAATATTTAGGATCAGTTGAAGGAATCGAAGATGTTGAAATTCGTCCTCAGGTAGATGGAATCTTAGAAGAAATTTATGTGGATGAAGGAGACTTTGTTGAGAAAGGACAACCTTTATTCAAAATTAATTCACAACCTTATATCGAAGATTTAAAAAATGCACGTGCCAACGTAGCATTAGAGAGCGCAAGGCTTAAAAAGAGTAAAACAGAGCTAGATCGTTTACAACCACTTATAGATAATGAAGTAATCTCTGATGTTAAGAAGAAAACAGCAGAAGCAGATTACGAAATTGCTGAAGCATCTTTAGCAAAAGCGCAAGCAATCGAAGCTAACATGCAAATTAAATTGGGCTTTACTACTATTAAAGCGCCAGTAAGTGGATTTATCGGTCGTATCCCAAAATCTGTTGGTAACGTAATTAAAAATACTAATTCTGAACCGCTAACAATTCTGTCTAATGTAAGCAAAGTATATGTATACTTCTCAATGAGTGAGTCTGACTATCTTTACTATGAGAGACTGAAAAATGATTCTACATCAAAGAAATTCAGCTCAGATGTAAAGCTCATTCTGGCAGATGGATACGTGTATGACCACCCAGGTAGAATTGATGCTAACTCTGGTCAACTTAACAGAAACACAGGTTCAATTACACTTCGTGCAGTATTTAACAACCCTGATACATTACTAAGATCTGGTAATACAGGTAAAATACTTATGGAGCAAATCTATCCAAATGCTATCCTTATACCTCAGAGTGCCGCAATTTCAATTCAGGACAAAAAGTTTGTTTTTATTTTAGATGAAAACGATATGACAGTTCGTAAGGAAATTGGAATTGAAGGAAGATCTGGAAAAGATTACATAATCAGCAATAAGAGTTTGTCTGAAAATGACAGAATCGTTGTATCCGGATTGAATAAACTTACTGATGGTGTAAAAATCAATCCTATCCAGAGCGGAAGGCTATTAACAGGAAATTAAAACATCCTGTTGCCTTTTCATGTTACATGTAAAAATAAGCCATGTAAGTAGCTCTGATATTACTTACAACAATCAACTATGTTAGAAAAAATTATCTCAAGACCAGTCTTGACACTGGTTATCTCTATACTATTGGTTCTAGCGGGAGCTGTTAGTATGACTACGCTACCTGTAGAACGTTTTCCTGAAATCGCCCCTCCAAGTGTTAGTGTGCAGGTATACTATCCTGGAGGTAACGCTGAAACTGTCGCAAAATCTGTTTTATTGCCTATAGAAGAAGCAATAAACGGTACTGAGAACATGACTTACGCTAACTCTACGGCTACTAACTCTGGTCGTGGTAGAGTAACTGTATATTTTAAGCCGGGTACAGACCCCAACACTGCAGCGGTAGAAATTCAAAACCGTATTTCCAGTGTAACCCAGCAAATTCCACCAGAAGTAACTGCTTCAGGTATCCAAGTAATGAAAAGGATGAAAGGTAGTATCATGACCATCAACATCTTTAGTGAAAACGGGGTGTATGATGAAACCTTTCTAAATGCTTATACACGTATTAATGTTAGAAGAGAGCTAAAAAGGGTAGAAGGTCTGGCAGAAGCAAGTATTCTTCGATCTAGAGACTACGCCATGAGAATCTGGCTAGATCCAAACAAGCTAGCATTGTATGAGCTCACACCAAAAGATGTTTACAATCAGATATTAGATCAAAACTTTGAAGCTGCACCGGGTAAGTTTGGTGAAAACTCCGATGAGCTTTTCGAAATTGTTTTGAAACACGAAGGTCGTTTTGATGAGGACGAAGAATACGGAAATTTAGTAGTTAAGGCAGATAAAACGGGTTCTTTACTTCACTTAAGAGATGTAGCAAGAATCGAATTTGGTGCAGATAACTATACCAGTGAAAATAGACTAGATGGCAAGCCAGCGGTAACCATAGATATTGTGCAGTTGAGTGGTGCAAATGCCGTAGAAATTGACAAGAGAGTTCGTGAAATTCTCGAAGAGCAAGCTAAGGTTTTTCCCGATGGCATGGATTACGAAATCTCATACAGTGTAAGAGATCAGATTGACCAGTCTATGCACCAAGTGGTTCAAACACTTTTTGAAGCATTTTTTCTTGTGTTCTTGGTTGTGTTTATTTTCTTGCAGAGTTTCAGAATTACATTTATTACAGCTGTTAGTATCCCGATTTCATTGGTAGGTACCTTCTTCTTTTTAAGTTTGGTTGGTGTCTCAATGAACGTACTTAGTATGTTCTCGCTGGTACTTTCGATAGGTATTGTGGTGGATAACGCTATTGTGGTTATGGAAGCCATCCACGAAAAGATGACGCACCATAAAATGCCTGCTAAAGAAGCTGTAAAAGCAGCTATGAGTGAGATTACCGGTGCAATTATTTCAATTACCATTGTAATTGCAGCTGTGTTCCTTCCGATTGGTTTTATGGAAGGTCCGGTAGGTATTTTCTACAAAGAGTTTGCTTATACCATTATTTTTGCGGTTCTTATCTCAGCGGTAAACGCACTTACATTAGGCCCTGTACTTACAAGATTGTTCTTTAAAGATAGAGGTGATAAAGTTCGTAAAACGCCAGGTTTTGTAGGTAAAATTACAGAAAACAGCGTAGTGCAAAAAGTAAAGAGATCAAGAGAAAGAGGATTAGAAAAATTCGACGATCTTTTCGAAAGAACTACTAAGAAATACATTTCAATGGTGAAATGGAGTATTCATAATAAGTGGTTATCACTTTTAGGTCTTGTATTAGTATTTGTTGCTACAGGCTACCTTATGAGCTCCACACCAAGTGGATTTATCCCTACGGAAGATGATAACTTCTTGATTATGTCATTAAGAATGCCGGAAGGTTCATCATTACACAGAACCAATGAAGCATTAAGAAAAGCAGATTCTATCCTTCAAGTAGAAGCACCAGTTGCAGCAGTAAACACAGTATCTGGTTTTAATGTGGTAGATAATGCAAACAGTCCTTCTTCTGGTATGGCATACATCAAGTTGAAAGATGGGCCTGAAAGGGGAGATGTTCAAAAGATTGACGAAGTTGTGAAGATGCTAACCGAACGTCTTTTACAGATTGATGGAGCAAGTATCAACGTATATCCGAGACCAACAGTACAAGGTTTTGGTGACTTTGATGGTGTGCAGGTAATGTTGCAAGATAGAACTGGTGGTGATCTTGGAGAGTTTGGTCAGATGGTGAACGAGTTTATTGCTCAAGTATCTCAGCAGACCGAAGTCGAAAATGCATTTACATCATTTAACCCTAATTACCCACAATCTAAATTGGTAATCGATTATGAGAAAGCAAAAAGTTTAGGTGTGAGTATTAAAGATATGATGTTTACCATCAAATCATATTTCGGACGTACACAATCTGGAGATTTTAACAGATTTAGCCGTCAGTATGGTGTGTTTATGCAGGCTGATATTCAGTTTAGAGAGCAGCCAAAAGAGTTTAATAACATCTTCGTGAAAAATGATGAAGGTAAAATGGTTCCGATTAATACCATTGTAAAGTTGGAACAAGCATTTGGACCTGAAACATTAAACAGATACAACCTGTACAATGCAGCAAAAATCAACGTAACCCCAGCAAAAGGTTATAGTACTGGTGATGTAATAAATTTAATAGAAGAGTTAGCAGATAGCAGACTACCAGCAAGTTTAAGCTACGAGTGGACAAGTATGAGTTTGGAAGAAAAGAACTCTGGTGGTGAATCTACTATTATTTTCATTATGAGTATTATTTTGGTGTACTTTATTCTTGCCGCACAGTATGAGAGTTTTTGGTTACCATTAGCCGTAATACTTTCTATACCAACGGGTATTGTTGGAGTATTCTTAGCCATCAAAATAGCGGGAATCGAAAACAACACTTATGTGCAGGTAGGTATCATCATGTTAATTGGATTATTGGCAAAGAATGCAATTCTAATTGTAGAATTTGCCGCACAAAAGAGAAGGGCAGGAATGCCGGTACTAGAAGCTGTAACAGAAGCTAGTGCGCTTCGTCTAAGGTCAATTGTTATGACCTCATTGGCCTTTACTGTGGGATTAATTCCACTGATGTTTGCGCATGGCGCTTCAGCACAGGGTAATAAATCTGTAAGTATTGGTACAGCAGGGGGGATGCTTTCTGGAATTATATTGGGTGTTTTAATTATCCCGGTATTGGCATACATATTCCAGAGTTTGCAAGATAAATTTAGTATGGAATTTAACGATTGACCAAGAAAATTAGCAAAATGAAATATACTGGAAATATATTTATAATAATACTTCTGACACTTGTTGGATGTAAAATACATGAACCCTATAATCGACCGAGTTTCAAAGAACCTGCTAATTTTTATGGTTCAAAAAATAACTCTGGAGAAGATTCTATTAGCTTAGCTGAAACCAATTGGAAAGATTTTTTTAGTGATTCAATTTTGATTTCACTAATCGATACAGCATTAAAGAATAACATCGATCTTCAAATAGCAGATGAATATATAGAAATAGGTGTATCGCGACTGAAACAGTCTAAAGCCAATTATTTGCCTTCTGTAACAGCGGCACCATTTAAATATAGAAGAGATCTCTATTCAGAGAATTATAACAACTATGGTTCTAATCGTTCAAGAACCTTTTATGATGGAGAAACAGCACCAACTTCTTTATATACAGAAAGGATGGAGTATGAATCATCAATCGATCTTAGTTGGGAAATAGACATTTGGGGTAAGTTAAAATCTTTAAAGAAAGCTAGCTTAAGCTCATATTTAAAATCAATTGAGTTTCAGAAAGCAGTGCGTACATCATTGATCGCTGAAATAGCTACTACTTACTCAAATTTGATATTACTCGAATCGCAAATAGAAGTTTTTAAAGGAAACTTATCTCTGAGTGATAGTACACTTCGTATGGTTGAGTTACAGTACGATGCTGGTGAGGTAACATCTCTAGCGGTAAAACAAACTCAGTCTCAAAAGTTAAGAGCACAAACCTTAATTCCTCAATTAGAGAGAGAGTATTTCAAACAAGAAAATAGGCTGAATCGCTTAATAGGCCGTTACCCAGAAAGCATAGCTACAGAAGAGTTAGATTGGGATATGCACGAAGGTGATTATGTGGCGGGTATGCCATTAGAGCTTATCAGAAATAGACCAGATGTGGCAGCGGCTGAGTTTTCTTTGCAGGAAAGTTATGCTAGAGTAGGTATAGCTAATGCAATGCGATATCCTTCAATCAGTTTGGGTGCAAGTGTCGGTTTAAATTCTTTTGAATTAGAAAAATTGTTAAATCCGGCAGGTTCAGGTTTTCTCTTACTTAACGGAATGGTTTTTCAACCGATTTTCCAAAAGAGAAAGCTAAGAACAAACTACGAGATAGCTCTTTCTGATAAAAAAATTGCAGAACTAGAATTTAAGGATAAATTCCTCCAAGCAATTAATGAGGTTTCTGATGCTTTAGTAGCTATTGAGAAATTGGAAGAAGAGTATGAATTAGCACAAGAAAGGGTAACAGCTGCGCGTAATTCAGTTAAAGATGCTTCACTATTATTCCGAAGTGGTTTGGCAAATTACCTTGAGGTTCTTACCGCTCAAAGTGAGGCACTAGATAGTGAACTAAACTTAGAAGATGTAAAAATGCAGATTTTTGCTGCCAATGTAGAACTTTACAGAAGTCTTGGTGGTGGTTGGAGATAAGCATTAAATAATAAAAATATATTAAAATAAACCTCAACAATTCATTTGTTGAGGCTTATTTTTTTGATCATTTTTCATACAATGTTTTCATCTTCAATCGAAATGAATTGTACATATCTTCCCGATGATCCATCAAACTGTTTACTCTATTAGTATAAACAATGTCTTGTATTTCCCATGAATTGCAAGGGTCTTTATAATCCCAATATTTTGTACCAGCTGCATCGATCCAATAGTTTGGATGCTCTTGAGGAAATGGTTTTACAAATTTGCCGCCCCAAGTAAATTGTGCGGGATCATTATGATCAATTTCTTCTAATAAATAAAGTAGTGTAGGAGTATCTCCAGCTCTAAAATAATGTGCCCATTCTTGCTCTTGTACAACCTCCCAAATATGATATCCTAAGTTTCCATTTTCTTTAATTTCGTCAAGAAATTTTCTAGGCTGATCATCTTCAAACATTCCATTGTAAGCCCAGTCATTTTCAATCCACCAAAGGTTCTTAAATCTGCTATCGTTAAAAATAGTATCGCGTCCGGCTCCATTCCAGTTATTATCTACACAATACGTCTCCACTTTGGCATTTTGCTCACTATCTGGGTTTTGCGCCATTTTGTTTGTGGCAATGGTCAATAATCTGATTTTATCGGCAATTTCTGGAGCTTTTAATAATGCCTCTTTTACGGTGTTCATATTTCCCCAAGCCAAAATATACAAAGGTCTCTTGTCTTCTTTTTTTGCCAGAGTAATAATTTGGTTAATGGCATCTAAGTTATTTTGCGCCAATTTGTTTCTGATTGAATCTGGATTTGGGTAATCGTATTTGGCAAAGTTAAACTCAGGGTTCAGAAAATCTTTTTCGTAAGCATCAATAGCTTGGTTGGTGGCTTCAATTCCTTTTCCTATCCATAAATCTGGTATAATAGCTTCAATATCAACCTGATCTGCATACATGAGCAAATGTGCCATCGACTGTTTATCGTCGGGATCACCACCAATGTTGTTTATATCAGTAGTTACAATTACTCTCGGATTGTTGTGTTTTGCTGGTCTGTTATTTGAACTGCAAGCTATTGTTAAGCTTAAGCCCAAAAAGATAAAAATGTTTTTCATTCAGTAATTTAAATCAATCAATATTCAATAAAAATGAAGCTTTAAAAGTAGACGATCTTTGTAAATAATTGAGTGGTAAATATGAAAAAGAAATAAAAAAGCCCTTACAACAATCGCAGGGCATTTAGAAGATTTTCTTGTTCCAAAGTGCTATGCTTTCTCAGAAAAAAGCTCTAGCTGATAATGCATTAATTTTTTAAAGCTTTTATCATAAGCGATTACACAACTATTATGAGCTTCTGATAGGAGACTTGAAAACTGCTTGAAACCTTCTTCATTAAAGTCTGTAATCTGACTAAAGAAATGATTGTTTTCTTTATATGCTCTTAGTGAATGAGCTATTTTTTCATCCTGAATCATTTCTATTAGCAAATCGCTGTCTTGTTTTTCCAGAATAGTTTTAAAATCTCTTTCGAGTTTACTAAACTCTGTTACAAATATTTTTGCCTGATATTCTTCTGTGATAAAGGTATTAGTAAGCGAAAAAATGAAATTATTTACTTTGTAAACAAGATCATTTAAATGGTTAAATAGCTTCTGGTTTGCAAATAACTCAGTGTATAAATCAATCAAGTCATTTGCTTTGTCACTCTTTAATGCAATTGAATAATTGAGCTGAAATGCTTTTTTGTCTAAGTTATTTACTAGTATCTCTTGTTTCTTTATCTCATCTCTCAAAGATTGAATAATAGGTGCAATCTGATTTCTTTTATACTTCTGATTGTCAAATTCGAAGAAGCGAATTTTATTTTCCTTATTCCTTATCTGGTATAAGATTTCTAAATCTTCTTTATTAGAGTAAAATTGCTTAATTTTTTCAGCATTTTCTTTAGAATAAATACTGTCAAATGAATAATCCGTAACTTCCTCTTTAATCAATTCATCCACTTTAAATTCAAATAGTTTTCTATCATCATAAAATCCATTGTACTCTTCTGGGGAAGTATTTTTTTCAAATTCTTCCTTAATGTAAGTTTCAAATTCCGCCTCATTAATCGATTCTAGCTCAGTTTCTGGTAAACCAATTGTATAGATTATTTTGGTTAGTTTCTCTTGAATTTGTTCTTTACTATCAAATAAGTCCCAAGCAGAATTTTCTACAGGAATGCATATAGTTTCTACCTCTTTAAAGTTGGCTTCTCTCTCTTCTAAGCTGGGGTGTGTAGCCCACTGGTTTTCTACAAAAATCCTTGAAAGTGAAGTGCTTTTTGTTAAAAGCTCATCAGTAATATTAATGCTGCCGTTCTTCCATTCTATCTTATTTCTTTCAGCCAGAATTTGAAGCATAAAACTGTGGTTAGAGAATAGATTCTTACTAGCTTTATTTGTTGAAGAAAGGTCCTTTAAGTTTTCTAAAGTGTAGTTATAAGCAGCATCTGAAAAGCTGATTTTTCTTAGCGCTTGTTTAAAAGATGCTACTCCGGCTAAACTTACAGCCACAGCATCTGCATGAAACTCCATTTCTTTAGAAAGTTTAGAGTAATATATATTGATTAAGTTATAAGCTGATGACAATAAGGTACGAAGTCCTTGGGCAATCCAGTAAGTTAGTCTAGCATAAAAGCCAAAAATCCCTCCACCTTGTATCCATTCGGCAAGTACATTATCCCAATTATCTTTTTCGTAAACCAGATTAAAGATAGACTTATTTACTACATAGATGTAGCTACCTAACTTCATACTTTTTTGCGAAAAGTGTCCAAATTCATGAGCCAACACGCCTTTAAATTCGCTTATATTCAAGGTGTTTACTAAACCCAAGCCTATTTCAAGGTTTTTTCTCACAGGAAAAAACATGCTCCAAAAGCTCGAGTTATAAAAAACTCTAGCATTTACATCTGGGCTCAGAAATATCTTTTTGGGAAACTTTGTCTGTGTTTCAACATTTACCTGACGGATAAATTCAAACAACTTAGGGAATTCCTTTTCGCTAATTTCTACCCGTTCCGGATTCTCTTCTACAGACTTAGAAAACACAAACTTGATACAGAAGATAAAAAGCATTACACCCAAACCAATAATACCCAAACCTGCTGCAATGGTTAAGAAACTCAACTTTACAGATAAAATCATAATACCCAACCAAAGACAAGCTAAAAGCAGAGTAATGGAAGCACTCAAAAGCAAAAGATAAAATAGAGAGAAAACTATAATAGAAATAATGACTCCTATAGCTGATTCCCTGAATTTTTTTGATGGTTTAAGAAAGGATTTATCCTTAATATCAGGTGAAATGGGATAAAGGTCTGTTGCCATAATTCTTATGGATAAAGCTGATGATTATATAGTAGATGAAAAATTGATTTGAGGGTTAAAGTACTAATAAACGGTTAATTAATCTTAGAAAAGTATAATTAAACCTTTATTTATTAATAATAATTAACAGATAGATTTACTTTAAATCCTTATTGAGAAGTTGATACACTTTTAGAAAATTGAGTGAACGAAATCATAAATTTTTAGCATTATATTAAAAAGTAATTCTGAATAAATTCATCATATAATGTAACCTTTTAAATCAATTCAACCCTCCAAATAAATAACTTCAGATATAATCTATTACTATTTAGTTTGTTAGCCTGCTAATCTCTTGTAATTCGATTGTAATACCAGTAAATTCATAAAATTCTGTGAACATGGTTTGATTTAATTAAATGAAAGTTGAGCCAACAAAAATAGGTGAGCAACAATTACTAGATAAATATGAAACTGATTTTAGCAAACAGTAGGTTTTACATTCTAATAAGTAGTCTGCTAATTTTTTCGGCCTGTAATAAAAGGCTGATTAACACTGGACAAACAAGCAACAAAAAATCTGCGAAAGGTAAAACCTACGAGATTTATGCTTTAATGGGGCAATCTAATATGGCTGGTAGAGGAGAAATTGATAGTCTTTCAAACACATACAAATCTAAAAATGTATTGATGCTTACAGCCGATGGTGAGCTTAAAATAGCAGAACATCCACTTCATTTCGATAAATCTATTGCAGCAGTTGGACCAGGATTAATGTTTGGGCATGAACTAGCTAAACTCACTGAAAACAAAATTATACTTGTTCCCTGTGCTGTTGGTGGTTCCTCTATTAAACTTTGGCAACCAGAAATGTTTGATAAAGCCACAAATACACATCCTTATGATGATGCCATAAGTCGATTAGAAAAAGCATTAGAGACTGGTGGCGAAATTAAAGGAGTTCTCTGGCATCAAGGAGAAAGTGATAGAGCTAAATACACCAAAGAAAGATACCTCAGTGAATTAACAATCCTGATTAATAGACTTCGAAAATTTACTGGAAATCCCAATTTGCCATTTGTAGTCGGTGAACTCAGTTATTTTATAGATGGTGCCGATACATTTAATCAATGGATAAAGGAGCTTCCAGATTTAGTGGATTATACGGCTGTAGTGAGCGCAGAAGGTCTCCAACATAAAGGTGACAATCTACATTTCGATGTGCGGTCAGCAGAGATGTTAGGGATGAGATATGCAGAAGCAATAAAGTCTATTGAGTCTAAAATTGAATAAGAAGATGAGAACTATCTATAAGATTTTAAGTGTGGTTATTTTAGGTTTACTGTTATCTCCTCAAATAACTCATGCACAAAACAATCAGCAACTAAAGTCTAAAACCAATATTATTTTATTAATGGGTGATGATCACGGTTGGGAAGAAACGGGGTACAATGGTCATCCTTTTATTAAAACTCCAGTGCTTGATGACATGTCTAAAAAAGGATTGGTGCTAGATCGTTTTCATTCAGCTCATCCTACTTGTTCACCTACCAGAGGTAGCATTATCACTGGGCGACATCCTAATAGATATGGCACTTTTACACCAGGTTGGTCTATAAGACCAGAAGAAATTTCAATTGCACAGCTTCTCAGAGACAAAGGCTACTCAACTGGTCATTTTGGAAAATGGCATCTTGGGCCTGTAAAAGTAGATGCTCCAACTAATCCGGGAGCAATGGGCTTCGATACTTGGGTTTCTCACGATAATTTTTTCGAGATGAATCCAATGCTGTCGATAAATGGGTCACTTCCCATACAGTTTAAAGGAGAAGGGTCAGAAATTATAGTAGATGAGACGATATCTTTCATCGATAAATCCAAAGAAGAGGATAATCCATTTTTTGCAGTAGTTTGGTTTGGTTCACCACACGAACCCTATGAGGCTTTACCAGAATATTTAGCACTATACAGTCAACTTCCAGATAGTTTAGATAATCAATTAGTAAAGCTAACCTCTATTAAAACAGGCGAACAGGTAAAAAGACCTCTTGCTGAGGTTCTGCAAGAACGTTTTGCTGAAATTACGGCAATGGATCGTGCCATAGGTAAATTAAGAGATTATCTCGAAAAAGAGGGAATTAAAGATAATACATTGATCTGGTATTGCGGAGACAATGGAATTCCGCATAGTGGTTTGTACAATTCGAAACTTCATGGTTTAAAAGGAACTGTATATGAAGGAGGAACATTAGTACCAGGAATTATAGAATGGCCAGAAGAAATAACAAAGCCTAAACGTTCAGAATTGAATACCGTTACATCCGATATTTTACCCACACTTTGCGAGTTGGTAGACATAAAACTACCTAATAGAACATTAGATGGAATAAGCCTTGCGCCAATCATTCATGGAGAAGTTGCTGAACGTAATAAGCCGATTTGTTTCTGGAATTTTGATACTAAACATCTGACAGACAGTATTCCATATATTAGTGATGAGTTGCAACAAGGCACAACTCCACTGGTAAAAAAATCTGGTGACATCTATACAAGAAACTTCAAAAACTATCACCACAAAGAGATAGTAGAAGAAGATTATAAAGGTGCTCGCTCTATTCTTGATAATTCGTACAAATTGGTGGTACATGAAAAAGGAGACGATTTGATTAAAGAACTTTACAATATAAAAGACGATCCGGTTGAAAAAATCAATATTCTTGAAGATTATCCAGCAATTGCTAACAAACTAGAAACGCAATTAAAAAATTGGCAAGAATCTGTACTTCACAGTCTAACAGAAGCAGACTATTTAGATGATTCAAGTAAATAATGAAGATATAAGCAATACCATTTTTTATTTAGTGAATTCGATAATTAACCATACTTTTTAGTTAGTTGAAGTATTTAGCCAGAATTTTTCCAGATACAGTAAGTATACTCTAAACTAATGCCCAGAAAGTACTGATTTTAACTTTAAAATCACTAAAATGCTGGTAAAAATGAACTCAATTCTAAATATGACTACAATAAATGAGTAAAATGAAAAGACGAAGTTTTATTAAAAATGGGAGTAAGGCTGTTGCAGCATTTTCGATTGTACCTTCTACGGTATTTGGGAAAAAGCTTGGGTATGTTGCTCCCAGTGACAAAGTAAATTTAGCATGTGTCGGTATCGGAAATAGAGGTGCTGCAGTAGTAAATAACCTTGCCAATACAGGTTATTGCAATGTAGTAGCTTTATGCGATGTAGACATGGGCGCTCCACACACACTAGACGTAATAAACAGATTTCCAGATGCTCCACATTTTCAAGATTTCAGGAAGATGTTTGATAAAATGTCTGATAGTTTTGACGCAGTAAGTGTCGGAACTCCAGATTTTTCGCATTTCCCAGTAACCATGCATGCTATGTCTTCGGGTAAAAATGTTTATGTTGAAAAACCCATGGCAAGAACTTTTAATGAGGTAGAACTCATGATGCAGGGTGCAAAAAAACATAAAGTAGTTACCCAAATGGGTAATCAAGGGCATTCCGAAGCTAATTATTTTCAATTTAAAGCTTGGAAAGAAGCTGGAATAATTAAAGATGTTACTGCGGTTACTGCTCACATGAACAGTGCTAGAAGATGGCATGGTTGGGATACTAATATTACGCATTTTCCAGATGGTGAACCTATTCCAGAGACTTTAGACTGGGATACATGGCTTGGTACAGCTGCAAAACACGAATACCAAAAAGATTTTATAAACGGGCAGTGGAGATGCTGGTACGACTTCGGCATGGGAGCTCTTGGTGACTGGGGTGCGCATATATTAGATACCATTCACCAATTTTTAGACCTTGGCTTACCTTACGAAGTTGATCCTGTAAAAGTTGATGGACATAACTATTTCTTCTTCCCGCAGTCTACTACCTTAGATTTTAAATTCCCTGAAAGAGGAAGTATGCCTCCATTGACTATCTCTTGGTACGATGGTGTAGATAATCTGCCAAAATTACCAGAAGGTTATGGCGCTTCTGAATTAGATCCAGATATTCCGCCACCAAGTAATGGTGCTATTCAGCCAATGAAATTGAATCCTGGTAAAATAATCTATAGCAAAGATTTGATTTTTAAAGGTGGTTCTCATGGTAGTACACTTTCTATTATTCCTGAAAAGACAGCTAAGAAAATGGAGAAAAAACTTCCTGAAGTTCCAGAAAGTACTTCTAACCATTTTGCTAATTTCTTACTAGCTTGTAAAGGAGAAGAAGAAACAAGATCACCATTCGAAATTGCTGGGCCATTGTGTCAAGTTTTCAATTTGGGTGTAATTGCTCAATGGTTAAATGAAAAGATAATTTTCGATAGAGAAACCAAACAGATCACAAACAATCCTATTGCAAATGCACTATTAAAAGGACCTGCACCAAGACAAGGTTGGGAAGAGTTTTATATAGTATAATAATTACTTGAAGCAAAATTCCTTAGAATGATACTTTCACTCTAAGGAATTGCTTTTTATGAGCTTTAAAACAAAAAAACTCTGAACTGTAAATACAATCCAGAGTTCAATATAAATCTATGATTCACTTAGAATTTTTCGTAATCCTGATCGATCTTATCTGAGTTCTGATCCATTACTAAATTAATTCCAGATGGCTTGTTTGCTGGAGCCATCAACGGTTTTTCAAAATTAGAAAAGCTTTGAGTTTGAGTATTATTCTGCGTACCTCCAACATTTGCTTTATTCTCGTCTTCATCATTCAACTTAAAGAAAGCAATCGCTTGTCTTAAGCTTTCAGATTGTCCATTTAACTCTTCCGAATTAGCTGCCAATTGCTCAGCACTTGCTGCATTTTGTTGAACTACTACATTCAATTGTTGTATCGCAACATTTATCTGGTTTACACCTTCATTCTGTTCTAAACTAGCAGCACTAATTTCGGCAACTAAACTACTTGTTCTTCCAATTTCAACAACCAGTTTATTCAGTAAATCGCCAGCAGTTCTTGCTACTTTTTCGCTTGAGCTTGAAATATCATAAATTTCTTTAGCAGCATTTTGGCTATGTACAGCCAGTTTTCTAATTTCTGATGCTACCACTGCGAATCCTTTTCCATGCTCACCTGCTCTAGCTGCTTCAACGGCGGCGTTCAATGCTAACAAGTTTGTTTGTCTTGCAATTTCTCCAATAACTGAATTTTTTCTTACAATTGAACTCATAGACTCCAGCGTTTCTTCTACAGATTTATTAGAAGTGTCGGCTGATTTGTTTGAGTTAGTTGCAATTATTTCAGTTTCTTTAGCGTTGTCTGCGTTTTGTTGAATATTGGCAGTCATTTCTTCCATAGAAGACGAGATTTCTTCGATAGAACTTGCCTGAACTGAAGCACCCTGAGATAATTGCCCTGCAGAAGAGCTCAATTCTACACTTGCTTTATTTATATAGTTAGCTCCTTTCTTAACAGTTTGAATAATGTTGCGCTGGTTTTTAGCCATATCATCCATCTTCAGAAGCAAAAATCCGATTTGATCTTTGTGATTAAATTTATCTCTCTCAACCTTAATTCTAAGATCACCATTAGAAATTTTGTCAACAATATCCATGGCTACTTTTAATGGTTTTGAGATACTCGTCTTAAGATATATACCACCAGAAATAATAAATATCAACACCAATACAACAACAATCATTGAATTCACAAAAATGCCATCACTTAATTCCATACCTGATTTGTAAGCATCTTCTGCAGAAGATAAACTTAGATCGGTATAAACATCTATTGCCGAACGCATCGGTTCAAAAACAGCAATATATTCTGTATAATAAATTTCTTTAGCATTTCTGTAGTCACCTTTTCTAAGAAGGGCAACAATTTTATTAGTAATAGCTGCAAGCTCTTTGTGCTTATTTCTAAAAGTTGCATCGTAGACATCATACTGGTTAAATTTCTCTAGTTTTGTAAAAGCAGAGATTTGGAAAAACTTATCATATCTAACCATTGATTGCTCAATGTTATCTCTAATTTCTGCCACCATTGAATCAAGACTGATATCTCTACCTGTTCTTGGGCCAGCTAATGCATGTGAAATATAAATACTCGATTGGTAGGCATCTCTATCTGCCTCAATCAAATACTCAATACTTAATAGATTGTCTTTGTATATCTTCTCTATCTCAGCTTTAAGCTGTTGAGTTTGTAAGTTATTATAAACCGCTCCTGAAATGGTAATTAACGTTACAAACAAAAAGATAACTACAATTCTTTGATTGGTAGTAAATTTAATAATGTTCATATATGTGATTTAAAAACTTGTTTATTGTTGAATTTTTTTGACCAATTATTTTGAATTAGGATTTTCGGGAGTTTTCCGTATTATTCAATTTTTCTTTTGCTATTAAAAGATTTTGATCAATGTTAGATTAAATTGGCTCAAGCTAATTGAAGTTGAAGTTGTTTAATGCGTTTTTTTATCACCTTAAAAAAGACTCCTTCTACATTTATTTCATTTGAGTTTAACCAAGTGAAAAATTTAGCTTTATATGTTTATAACTCTCTGAAAATCATTTAATTAGTATCAGCTCTTCTATGTCAATTTTCAATATTTGAACCTTCCTAAAATAGATTTATTATGTTATATCAATAAAAATGGGGAAACATATTTGTAGTAAATTGGTCGAAAATAACCATTCGAATAGTTAAAAGTAAGCAATAGGTTATTTATAGAGAAAATACTTATTGGCATTTACTACCCATATAGTAGTAGAGGTATAATGGCGACATTTTAAGTTGAATTTGAATGCAACTAAAAGTATCGATCAGAAATCTGTTTATTGAAATATTTATATATTATTGATGATAATATTAAATATTAGCTATCTTTATTTTGCACGATGTTATACGGCAGGTTATATAGAATTACTCTTAGTTATTAAGAAGAACTTTTAATGTTTTTTATCTGAATTATAACTCATAATTAAGTGATGACTTTCATTAAAGTCTAATCGTGTTTTCTAGAATAATAGAAGATTTTATTACAACTGATGTAAAAAGAAAGATTTACAGAAAGTAATTCATTAATAAATGCTTCTGCTTCTAATCAGTTGTAAATAGAATTATATCATATTTTCTTCTTTGTATTTTGCCTCTCTTTGTAATTGCTCTTGTGCTGCATTTAACTCTTCCATATTCTGTCTTAGTTCTTCTTCAGTTGCTCTGAGTTCTTCTGTTTGCTGCTTAGAAACTTCGAGTAACCTTTGCATTCTACTACTAAATTTCGCCATTGCTATATCTGCTGCTAAGAGATCGCAGAACTGCTTTAAAAACTCAATTTCCTTATTTGTTAATTTACTGAAAGAAGCAATTTCTAATACACCTTGCACCTTTTCATTATTAATCAATGGTATAATAATAATGCTATTTGCGGCTGCTTCTCCTAACCCTGAGGTTATTTTAAGATAGTTTTTTGGAATCTCTGTGAGATAAATTAATTCCTTTTCTAAGCAAACTTGGCCTACTAATCCTTCTCCAAAATGGATGGTTTGCGTAATATATTTTTTTCTATCAAAAGCATAACAAGCAACCAGTTCAAGTTCTTTTGATTGATCTAGTTCATTATCGTCTAGAGTAACAAACAAAGAACCTTGGTTAGCCGCCAAATACTTTACCACATAGCGTATGGCGCTATCGTATAGGGTAGTCACATTTTCGTATTGCTCTCGTAAAAGTTTTCCGGCTTCGGCAATACCACTCGAAATCCATTTGAACTCTTCTTCTTTAATTGAAGATTGTTGCAAGTTTTCTCGCATCGCTAGAAGCGACTCAGCAATATCACCTCTATTTCCAAATAGGCTAACTTGTGAGTTAAATTTTCCTTTACCTACTTCTGTTGTAAATATTTTTAGATTATCGAGATTATTAACTAGAGTTTTGAGCGAACCTAACATGGCACCTGTCTCATCTTTCTGGTTATTTATTTCTATCTCAGGTATTTCTCCTTTAGAAATTACTTCAAGCGTATCTTTCGTTTTTAATATCGGTTCAGTGATTAGTTTACTTAGGTATTGCGAAAAAGTAAAGACAAGTATAATTCCACATATAAAAAACAATACTAACAAGGTATTTCTAAATGTTTCAGTTTCATCGTAATCTGCCAAAACAATATCGTGTAACTCAAAAGCATAATCATAAGAATCTGTAACTGCTTGTCTAAATTCAATAAACATAGGTACATACTCTTTTAATACCTTTGCTCTAACTAAATTAAAAATACTGTCTTGGGCATTAGAATTGGCATTTAATGCCAGTTTAATATAGAAATCTGTAAAATTACAAAGTGAATCTATTGTACCATAAAGTACTTCTGAATTACTATTTAGTTTTGAATCTTGAATTACGTTTTGAATATCTACTAAAGAAGCTTTTAAATTATCAATTTTAGCTCTGTGAAACTCATACCCTGCCTGACTTTCTTCTACTTCTTCAATCATGGTATGTTTATCTGCTAATAGCGCAACGAAAAGCTCACCTCTTAAAGCATTTACACTCACTCTTAGGTTAGGTAGGTCCGACTTATATTTATTGAGCAAAGCCATTTTTTCAGCTTTACCATTTAATATCGCTTGCGAAGTAAAAATTACTATAATGCCTATTATAAAAGTGGCAACATACACACTTGTCAGAATAAGAAATTTTTTCTTAAGGGGTAGATTTAGAAACACATTTTTCATTATACTGTGATAAAGTTGTAGTAATTCATGATTTTAACAACGATTTCTTATGTTTTAGTAATATATTCTAAAATGTTAAATTCCATTGCCTTTGACTTTTTTAACATTAATTACCACATGATATAATCGTATGTACTTTGTTAAATTTGTGATTTAACTCATAAATAGGTAGCCTTTTTCTAACTCTTTAAATTTGGCTTTTTTATTTTATATATTTTACTTCTATTTTGAGCAGAAGGGCTTGACTAATTGTATTGAATGATGCTTTTAAAAGTACTAATTGCAATAATTATAAAATGACGTATAAATGTCGCTTTAATGCCATTCAAGAATTTACGGACAAAATATATTTTTACGATGAACAAAGAACAACAGAAAATGATAGCCACAATCGTAAAAGAGAAAAGGATTAATTTAAATTATACCCAAAAGGAATTAGCAGAAATTTCTAACATAAGTTTGCGCTCTATCCAGCGAATAGAAAAAGGAGAAGTAACTCCAAGAATGCATACATTAAAAATACTTTCAAACAACCTTAACTTCTCATTAGATTTTTTAAAAAATAGTGATAATTGTATAAGTGTACAGAAAGAAATATCATTTTATAGAGAATTCATTTTCTCTATTTTAATTATAAGTACTACCCTTTTGTTAGCTACTGCTTATATTGCCCAGTCGAGTACTTTTCCAGAGACTGATTTTGAGTTATGTATTTATTATTTGGTAGTTATTACCGCATTGAGTTTTATACTACTGAGACTATGGAAAAATAAAGCCATATCAAGAATAAGTAACTCAAGTTATAAGAATTTATAATGGTTGGGATTTTAGTTATTCTTGGCATTTCTTGGTTATTACTTCATTATTTAGAAAAAGAAAACCTGCTTGTTTTAGGTTTTTACCCAATCAAAAAAAGCTTATTGCAATTTGTAATAGGAGTTGGTTTTATTTTTCTTCTTAAAATTATATTCATCTATTTAGATACTCAGGTTAATTCAATTTCTTGGAGAATTAATTCACCTATAAATTACTTTTCGATTTTTAGCGCACTTTGGTATCACTTAAAATCAGCTTTAACCGAAGATCTTATATTTAGAGGTGTACTATTATATATACTGATTAAAAGAATAGGAATGCAAAAAGCAATTCTTGTTTCCGCAGTAGCTTTTGGGATTTATCATTGGATATCTTATGGAATTATAGGTTCAAGTATTATCCTCTTGTTATATGTACTTATTACTACTGGTTTTACCGGATATGTTTGGGCTTATACATTTGCAAAAACTAAATCGATAATGATGCCTTTAGGTTTCCATTTAGGTTGGAATTTTATAACCACACTATTTTATGACTCCCAACCTTATGGATATTTGATATTTCAAGAAAGCGCAAAAATTGAATTGTTGGAGCCATATAATACATATTATTCCATATTTATCGGATTAGCACCTTCCTTATTGACCCTTATTTTTATAAAAACACTAATCGCCTTAAAGCAAAATAGAGGATACAACATTAAAAAAAATCACAACAATCTTTAGATGCATTTCAGTAATTTATAACTATCATTTTTTCTTTTTCTTAACAGAAAAATTAGGTATTAAAGTAGGATCATATGTTGTACCTGCTGCAACTTGTATCATAGTAATACGAACTTTTGTAGGAAAGAAATTTTCATGATCAGCACGTTTGTGTGCATGTCCTTGCCCACCACTATCATCTTTTATTACAAGATCCATCTGCTTAATTCCTTCTGACCATACAATAGATTCATTTTCCCAGAACTCAGTCATGGGAACATCTTTCTCATAAACTCCTTCTTCGAGATACAAATCTGTTCCAGTACAACCATAGCCATTACCCTTTCCTTTGTTTGGAATATAGCAAAGTGTCCATTTGGTGGGCGCTTTTCCCTCAGGCTTTTTCAAGATTTCAATTCGTATGTGCACAGTGCCATTGCGATAATCTACAGGAGAAGTCCAGTCTTTGGGTATATTGGGGTTCAACATCTTATTAGTTACATAATAATGCGACTTACTAGGTGTAGAATTATCAGCATTTTCTTTGGTATATGTAAACTCCTCGTCAAATAAAACAAACTGTTTTGCTTTTTGCTGCGCCAACAAGCTTAATGGAGATAAGAAAAATATAAGCAGAAAATACTTTTTCATTTGAATGTATTGATTAATTGATCAGACATGGTCTCAAATGTATATTAAATTTATTGATTTGAATATCCTAATTAGATAATAACAATTATCGCTAGTGAAGTTAGCTTTAAAGTAAATGGTAGAGAAGAATTAATGAGAGTTGAAGCTTTTTTTAAGAGGGATTATTTTTGGGTTTTAGTTTAATATAATAGCTAATCATAAAAGAAAAACACTAATAATAGCAGTACTTATAATCTCATGGTTTTACTTTTAAACAAAGCTTTGGGGTGTATATAATACCCAAAACCGCAGAAGTTACATTTAAAACCTTCTAATAATTTCACAACCGATAATATGATTAAGAACATATTGAACTTTATATTAAGGCTTTTAAGAAAATCTTAATACGTGTGTTTTTAGGAATTACCATTTTATCCTGCTTGTTTATAGGCTTAGTCATTTGATATTCCTACAAAAAAGAGTACAAATTTATGCAGCTCTTTTAATTACATGATTTCTTAATATTTTTTCTTTTTCAGTGGGTGTCAAATATCCTAATCCTTGATGGATTCTCTTTGTATTATACCAATCTATATATTCTTTTATAGCTTCAAAAACCTGTTGAAAATTACTGAAATCATTCAAGTATATCATCTCACATTTGATAGACCTAAAAAAGGATTCAGCTACTGCATTATCCCAGCAATTGCCCTTCCTGCTCATGCTCTGTGTCACTTTTATATTCAATCTGAACAGTTCACTTATCTGATAGGCAGCGTATTGGGCACCCCTGTCCGAATGAAAGATAAACCCTTCGATGATTTCACGCTCTTTTCTGGCATTTGTCCATGCCTGGTAAACGGTATTTTGGGTTGTCATATCCTTACTTAAAGACCAACCCACTACTTTTCTATCTGCCAAATCGATGACAGAAGTTAAGTATAACCACTGGTCATTACATTTTATGTAGGTAATATCTGATACCCATACCTTACCCAATTGTTCTACCTCAAATGCCCTGTCAAGCACATTTTCACATATTGGATATGAATGCTTGGAATCTGTGGTCACAACATATTTACGCCTTGTCAGGCTTTTGATGCCCATTTCTTTCATCATTCTTGAAATATAGGACTCGTGGTAAAAATCTCCCTGCCTTTCAAGGATCTTAGTAATTTTAGGACTACCATAGACTTTACGGTTCTCTTCCCATATAGTCCTTATTTTCTTCTTAAGAACTTCTGTTATGCTTTCTTTGCTTATTTTCTCCTTTCCTTTACGTATCCATTTATAATAAGCATTTCTGCTTACCCCAAGGCATTTACACATCGTCTCAACAGAAAACTCCCCTCTATGATGTTCTATGAAATCGTACCTTTCCTGTCGCTCGCGGAGAAGATGCTTATAGCCTTTTTTAAAATATCCCTCTCTAATTCTGTTTCTCTCAACTGTTTTTTCAAACGGCGGATTTCCTTTTCTTCTAGGGTCAAAGAGGGGTTTCCAGAGCCTGTAAATGCTTACTTCTCTCCAGTATATTGTCTTTTCCACAAACGGGCTGTACTTGCATGGATACCATATTCCTCAGCTACACTGTTAGGATGTTGACCCGATAGCAACAACTCGGCTATCATGGTCTTAAATTCTTTGTCATATCTTTTTCTCATATCTCAAATATATTCATTTATTTGAGCCGTTTCTTTTGTAAACCTAAAGGTAGGAGTTTCAATTGTCCCATATTTTGCTAATATAATTATGCGATTGAATCGTTTTGCGTTATCAATTAAATATCAAATTAAGATTTTATTTATCGATTTCCTTTTGTTGTTGATTATTCACCATAGTTATGCTCAAAGTGCTGATTTTGATTACATTGATAGAAAGAAAATGAAAAATTAATTTTAGATAGCTTAGGAGCTAAGATTAACTCTAATGAGCGAGAGATATTATTACAACTTTTATGAAAAAGAAATAGCAAAAAAGCTATCAAATAATTAATTCAAGCCAACGTGATCTTTAGGTAAGAAAGTGTATATGATTAACGGAATAGTGAAAGTCACTACTTAGTAGTTTGAATAAAGGAATATTAACTTAGATTGTTAATTGTCTAGAAATACAGCTCTATATTTGGGTTTTGTAGTTTATATCTGAATAAAATGAATTTCAATCTTCCTAAAACTTATCGGAGTAAAATAATTGAAGGTGTATCAATACCAGGAATTATAAAAAATGGGACATATTTTTTTGTTGATCTAGAGGTCTACGAGGATGGTCGAGTAGAGTGTTGGAACTTCGAAGATTTTGAACACTTTAAAAAGGATGTGCAAAGAGGTTGGGTATCTGTAAGTATTCCTAATGGTAGTGAAATTTCAATTCATAGTCTTGGGAGCTGGACTATAAATGAAGGTTCATGGAATTATGACAAGGATTCATTTATAGACTACGTGTGGTCAATCGTGAAACAACTGAACCCAAATCTTACTAATC
Source organism: Chondrinema litorale (assembly GCF_026250525.1). GTDB lineage: Bacteria > Bacteroidota > Bacteroidia > Cytophagales > Flammeovirgaceae > Chondrinema > Chondrinema litorale. The sequence continues at coordinate 7,113 of NZ_CP111056.1, read as the reverse complement.
TTTATACTTATTCAGAAAAGAAAGTGAATGGTATTAGGATTGGTGAAAGCGGAAAAGGTAAAACCTATAAAGAAAAGAAGCGAGTACCCAACGATCCGTTTCCTGAGAGAATTAAAGGTGAAGGAATAAACCTTTTTTTGTTGGATGCCAACAGTGAATATCATTTAGTAAGATTTGATATTTATAGAGAAGATTCAATTATAGTTAACCGATTTGAAGAACCTTTTGAGCTAACATTAGCTCAATTTGAAGAAATGATTTCTGAAGGCAAAGTTTTATCTGAATTACCTATTGGAGCACAGGTGCATATTTTGGGATTGGGGAAATTCAAGATTCAGGAAGAAAATTACTCCGAAAAGATTTCAGAAAAGCTTCTTGAGGTGAAGGATACAATTAGGGTATTAAGAGGTGAGCCTTCAAATCTTGATGTATGCAGAGAGGTATATAAACAGTATATGGATAATCCAACAGAAACATTGAAAGAGAAATTAAAAGAAGTTTATGAAAATATTCCTGAACATGAAAGAATGTATGTTGGTGATATGGATGTAAAGGATACAGAAGTTAGAATGATTATCTATGGGGAGCAGGAAATAGAAAATTGGTCGCATTACCAAGTTGCAAAGCAAATGGGAGACAAGCTTCCATCTATTAACATCCCAAAACCGAAAAAAGAATAAAACAAATTGCATGAAATTATAGCTGCATTATATTATCGCATAAGCTACAGATACATGCATTTATAGATACCTTGAAGCAGAAATAAATGAGACTAAATCATCTGATAAATATTCTAATTATTCCAATATTCATTTCAAGTTGTGGGATGGCTTCAATTCAGGGAATGAAGTATAACATTGATGAAAAATCGAATGAAATAACGGAATTGAAAAATTACTTTAATGAAATCGTTCCAGCAAACTGGATTGTCAGGATTCAATATAATTCATCGACTAATATAGACTTATTTGTTTACCAACCAATTGGGGATTCAACGAAGAGAGAAACTTTATTTAGTCAGTGGAATGTCGATTTGGATAACTATAAAGAACCACCTCAATCCAAAAATGAAAAAAAATATGGTGATACAACAAAATCTTTAGAATTAGTTGAAAATAAACTAAACTGGAACAGAGAAACATTGAGTGAATTATATAATAAGCTAGAGAGAGCAAATTGTATTGGAATTTGCAATAGGAAACCAGTAGAAATAGAATACGGATTTAGTGGAATGGCATTATTGAGTTTTTCAGTATTTGATAAAAATCTTACTGCGGAACAACAAGAAGAGTATTCTGATAATTGTATGAGTATGTTTTATAAAGAAAATATAGTTTTAAATTATACAAGTGGAGCCACGGGTAATCTATGTACTCCTGAATTTAAAAAGAATAAATAATTACATTAAAGAACAACGATACTGTTTAGATAGAAAATTGAAAGCTTTCTCCTCACCCGCAGTTACTTTATAAATAGAATTTTTAATAATGAAGTTGTCTAAAATAAAAAATTAATCTAGTTGATTTATATATAATTTGGCATAATTACTAAAAATGGATTATTTGTTTTGTTAACTACTTTTCAAAATTCTACTTCCCTCAAATGATAGCTTTTTTTTCAAACTCGAAAATATAAGATTACAGGTCTTTTTCAGGAAAAGAATAATATTTTGGATAAAAGCATTTTTACAGTATAACTACTTTAGACAACTTCAATGATAACCGATATACTGAAAGATAAATTTTATGATCTAAAAATTGCTCCGATCATAGCAATTGCATTTATTATTAAAGAGCCTAGTGATTGGAGATTTATTCTAATTATACTTTGTTTAAGTTTAGCTATTTTTGGAATCTTTATTATGCTTAAAAAGGAGTATTATGTACATAATATCAACCTTGAGGATGATTTTATTGAGTTAAATATTCAAAAGAACTTTTCTGCAAAGAATATTTCGACATTTAGATTAGATCTTTCCTGTGTAGATAATGTCGAGTTTAATAATGCTAAGCCTTTTCACGCTGTTTCCATTCGATACACCAATTCAGAAAACTTATTTGAAAGAAAAACATTCAAGATTAAAGATGATGATAGCTTTATTAGTTTGTTGTATGCATTGAATAACAAAACAGCGATATATAATACATAAAGTTGTTAAACTGATAGCATTGCAGAGATCAAGTTAGTATAATACGGTTAGCCAATAATATGAAGACTTATCAGAACATAGAATCTTTTGAAAAAAAGGTTGATTATTTTCCTACTGCTCAAGAAGAAAGTGAGGTAAAAGAGTTATTCTTGTCTAAAAACTTTAAGGCTCCAAGTTCATACATTGATTTTATAAAATCTTATGGAGCTATATCGATAATGTCTGATGTTTATGCTGTTGGTGTTTCAGAAATACCCAGAATCACGATTGAAAATAATTATACTCCAATTGGCAGATTTTTAAAATGGGATGATTCTCACAACTCAATAAGTGAAATCTTAAAAATGTATGATGACCAGTTTCCAGCTAATTTTATCCCTTTCATCGAAGGTTGTTTAGGTGATTACATAGGATTTTTAATTAATAAAAATGGTACATACACCATTAATTATTGGTTTCATGAGGAGTTGCTATTGCAAATTACGCATTTGGTATCGAACGATTTTATGTCGTTTATAGAGTCAATAATTGAACATTTTATTGATTATGACAAAGGTGTTATTAAAGATATAACACATACTCCATCTCCAAAGATGATTGAATTATTAAAGAAAACCGGAAAATGGAAAGGTGAATAACAGATTATGCATAATAATAATTTTAAGAGTATAACTTCTGTAATCGGGTAGGAAGTAGGCAACAATTATATATCAATCGTAACATACTATTATGAATAGATTTTTTGAGTATATCATAAAAGTTGATGAATGTAAAATTGCAGATGATTTCTGGGATCAATTGGGGGAGTATTTAACAACTAGAAATATCACCTTAGAAAGTTTACATAAATTCAATTACGATGGGTGCTTTTTTGAGCTTACATTATTGGATAAACAAAACGCCATTCTAAAAATTAAAACTGACTATTATTTTAAGGTTGGAAATACTAAAGGAAGCTTTTTATACATTTTAACAGACTTTTTTAAAGAGGGACTAAAGATTAAATACTACAATGTAGAACTTTTTGAGTATGCAGATTTTAAAAAAATTGAAGCATCAGAAACAAAGAGAATACTTACTAAAAAGTCGATGAGTATTTACTTTGAGTCTAATCCGAAGCTCATCCCTGTTAGCTATGTTTCAAGCCTGTATGAGAATAAAAAAATAAAAGAATACAAGGTTAATCAGCATGAGTCAGGTTCTATTGAGCAGGCTTGGTTTTCCATAGCGACTAAAATGGATTTAGATGGATGGGACATGGTCTCATCTAATTTTGTATTGGCAAACAGAAAGGAAATATCTCAGATATTTAGTAAAACGGAAATAGATTGCGAATCATTTACTGATGTAATTCTGCTAGATAACTACTGGTTTGAAGGAGTAAATATTTTCGAAATATTGGCAATTGATAAATCCTACTATCGATTTTATTCAGTTGAAGAAAGTGCTATTGAGCACCAAAACGTTGAACGTATCAACCCTAAGAATTACTTCCCGCTTAACCAGTTTGAAGGTCTAAAGTTTTTACAAGATTACCACCAATACGAAACCTATGGCACACAAATGGCCTTTGAAGGCAACACTGTTATTGTTGAAATAACCATTGATACATCCAATGAAAAAATGAGCAAATTTGAATTGGTAAGCATCAAGCTTAGTCCGGTTGAAGGCATAAATATTACAGAAAAAAATCTTAAAGAAATACTATCCACACATACATCATTTCAAGGATTGAGATTACAAAATAACTTTGATATTGAATACAGTGAAAAAGGATTGTTCTTAAGACAGAAAAGAAATTAGCGGAAACAAAAAATGACAAGAAAACAAGAGAAATTGATTGAACAGTATGAGTTAGGAGAAATTTCTCTTGAACTCCTTTTGGGAAAATTTGGGGTAGATTTGGAAGAAGACTCCGAATATGTATTATCTCAAATAACTAAAACTATTAATAAACAAGATCCTGAAAAACTAGATTTTGCGATTCAGTTAATTTGGATTTCCGGCAATTATAAAAGATACCTTAATATTTTGAATCAGTTAATGATTATACCTCATCATTGGCGCCATCAGGAAATTACAAAAACGATCCAAGACATAGGGGATCCAAGTAGTGTGCCTTACATTAGGAAAGCACTTGAATCGAATTTTGATTTTTTGGAATACACTGCTTCTGAATCTAGTGCAATTGCAAAGTGGTTTAGTTGGGCTCTGTATAAAATTGGTACCAAAGAGGCTATTGAACTAATTCGAGAATATACTCAGTCTGCCGATTTAGGAATTCGTAAAGAGATGATCTATCGACTAAAGAAATATAATAACAATGAATAAACAATTTTTAAAACGAGAATCACAAAATCATCTTTAAAAAGGCATCTACATACTTTATAAGTCTTGCCGCAATCATTTTCAACGATAAAAGATTATTCAAACATTTCATTGCCTTTTAGGTACGCCTACATTCATAAAGTTAAGAGGAATTTTAAAAGAATTTAAAAATCACTAAATTTAGTGTGATTAATAATTCAAATACCTGCATGCCATACACAAACAGCTAATTGTTGGCAATAATTTAACTGATCATGAATAAAACCCAAAAAGTAAAAAGAACTAATTTTTACACAAAAAACTATTATTTTGTTTTAAGTGTCATTATTCTAATTATTGGACTTATAGCATTTTCGGACAACTATCTGTTTGATGTTCATCAAGAGAGCAACAGTAATCCGTTTTACGTCATTCATGGATTGATTATGTTCTCGTGGTATACAATTATTGTAATTCAAACCAATCACATTCGGAAATTGAATGTGAAAGCCCATAAAAGACTAGGTATTGTGGGCTTTTTTATAGCAGTTTTAGTGATTATAAGTATAGCTTATCTAAACTTTATTGACGTTCCCTACTCAGAACTACCGTTTTTTGGAAAAGCCAACCGAATATTCTTTCCGGTCTTTATTTTACTCATAGGCTTGTCATATTTTAAAAGGGATAAACCTGAGCTACATAAACATTCCGTTTTCGTGGCTATTCTTTTAATGATGGAACCTCTATTAAGTAGAGTTGGAATGAATACAGGTACAAATGCAGCAGTAGTGGCACCAATCATATGGCTTATTCTATGGATATCACTATTTGTTTACGATATCATTCGCTTAAGAGGGCTACACTTTTTAACATATTCAGGTCTAATTTTTTGGATTGTTGTGTATGAAATTGTATCATAAATACTATGATGCCAGTCGTTTGAAATTGTTTTACTAACAGCCTATATCAAATCGTTAAGAGTAATTTTTAAAGGGTTAAAAATCCTTTATACTTGAGGTATTATATATTTAAAGTAACTGAGTATTTTAAGCAGTTGGCTGTTTTTTATGTCTAATTGTGCTTATTAGAATTGACCTTTATCGATGAAAACATCATTTGAACTTCTTAAAGCTAGACCAATACAATCTATAGTAGATTTTGAATCTCTTGAATAAGAATATGGCCTAATTCTCCCTCCAAAATTTAAAATATTTGTTGAAACGTTTGAGGTAGAGTCAGAACTACAACTGGATAAGTATTCAGATCATGATTGCGAGGTAATTCCAGTAGGTAGTGTTAAGTTTAAAATTGATCACCTCTCACTTTACTTTTCCAACTTCATTGGATTGAAAGAAATATATATCGATTGGAATGGAGGTGGTAAATATGAAGAGTGGGAAGATTATAAAATTGTTAGAATAGGACATTTGGGAGAAGTTGGTGGTGGCGGTTTGTGTGTTGGTTGCTCTCAAGAGAATATTGACGAGATATGGCAGTTAAACTGGGATAACAAGAATCTTAACCGCAAAATAGCAGATGATATCTTTCAATTTATAAGGGGATTGGAAGTAGAAGTTGAAGAAGATAGTATTTCGAAGTTGGATGTAAATAAGCTATTCAAAAAATGGAACGACAGTCACTGGAATCTAAAAAACTAAAAGCAATAACTAAGTATTCGGCTTGCCGATAGGCCAAAGCTGAATGCAGTGTTGACGAATCAGGTGCCAGCTATGGGGAATACGTTATTTTGAGTAGTTTTTACTGAGTTATACTTGAGACCATTTTGACTTTACCCTTTCTTTCATTGCTACTTTTTCTACCATATTCATTTCCATTTGTTGATTTCAGGGACCTTTTAGGCTATATTTTTCCTGTTTGGACATAGCAAGGCCAGGCTACTGATCGTAGTTTTTTCAAGAGTTCAACAGAAGTTTTTTATCAGTAAGTAATCGCTGCCAATCCTTTGGTGGGCCACGGACATCAAAAAGTAAGACCGTATGTAACCGGCCTGTTTTACAGCTGGGACATTGGCGGTGTAAAAGCGGTTCTTTAGGAAGTATCGGGGTTAATACCTTGGTAGCAAGAGCTATTTGCAGTTGAGGCAGTTTCCCCTTTTTCCAACTACTACTCAAAATACCATAGTGTCGTATCCGGGTAAACCCTTTCGGTAAAATGTGCAATGTAAACCGCCTGACAAACTCTTTTGTAGAGAGTTTGACGGTTGTCTTTTTGCCCCCCTTTTTATAATCTTTGGCGGTAAAGATCACCTGCTTTTTTTGATGATCTATACCTTGTATCCGGTGATTGCTGATGGCAATCTTGAGTTCCACTCCGGATGTGTGTATCTGCCTAGGTATTCTATCACGTTTTTAGGACAGGAAAAAGGTCTTTTAGCAAAAACCACCCACTTTTTGCTGAATACTCGATCGTAGGTTTCCTGTGGGAGTTGAGCGTCACTTTTTCTGAGGGAGGTCACATATTTAGCCCTAAAAACAGGACTCATAGCCTTTACATTGAACAGGTATTTGCCCTTGTTCTTTGCGGGTTTCCACTTCCCTGATCCGCTCAGGGCTCCACCGGGAACGATGCAGTGTAAATGCGGGTGGAGGCTCAAGTTCTGGCCCCAGGTATGCAGTATGGCAATCATACCTATTTTA